>JAJYRW010000050.1 GCA_021793895.1 Actinomycetes bacterium | reverse complement strand
TTCCGATCTCACCCAGCACTCGGTAGCCGAGCTGCGGTCGATCGGTATTCAGCCCGACTCGATTGTGTGTCGAGCCGACCGAGAGGTGCCCGAGGGCATTAAGAACAAGATCGCCCTGATGTGCGACGTGGACCGCGGCGCAGTGGTGACGGCGACGGATGCGCCCAGCATTTATGACATTCCCAAGGTGCTGCACGATCAGGCGCTTGATGCCTACGTTGTGCGGGCGCTGGATTTGCCATTCCGCGATGTTGATTGGGATGGCTGGACGCAGCTGTTGCGCCGCATCCACGAACCGCGTTACGAGGTAGAGGTCGGGCTGGTTGGCAAGCACGTCGACCTGCCAGATGCGTATCTGTCGGTGCGCGAGGCCTTGCGGGCGGGAGGTTTCCACCACGACGCCCGAGTAAAGATTCGATGGGTGGCGGCAGCGGAGTGTGACTCAGAAGAAAACGCTGCTCACGCCCTGGGTGGAGTCGATGCGCTGATTGTCCCCGGAGGATTTGGGACCCCTGGGGTTAACGGAAAGATCTTTGCGCTGCAGTGGGCGCGTGAAAACAAAGTGCCAGTCCTTGGTGTGTGCTTGGGGCTGCAGTGCATGGTGATTGAGTACGCCCGCAATGTGGCCGGACTGGCGGAGGCGAACTCCACCGAGTTTGAGTCCATGTCGGATCATCCGGTAATTAACCTGCCCAATGGCACGAAGACGATGCGCCTGGGCGCCCAAAATACGGTGTTGGAGAAGGGCTCGTTGGCCGCAGAACTGTATGGCGACCTCAACGTGTCCGAGCGGCACCGCAACTACTACGAAGTCAACCCGGAGTATCACGAGCGGCTCTTAGCGGCCGGGCTTGTTTTGTCGGGACACTCGCCCGATGGGCAACTCGTGGAGATGGTTGAACTGCCGCGCGATGTGCACCCGTTCTATGTCGGAACGCAGGGGCACCCGGAATATAAGTCGCGACCCAACCGGCCCCATCCGCTGTATGCCGGACTGATTGGTGCCGCGGTCGCGCGTCGCAAAGCTAAAAAGTGACGCCCCCGGAACAGACCGAACCCCGCGGCGGTGATGCACCGCGCAGTAGCGATGCGCCACGCGACCGCGCCGCACCCCACGACCGCGATACGCATAAGAACGTTATTGGCCAGCAGCGGGTTTACCAGGGCCGCATCTGGGACGTGCTGCGTGAGACGGTCGAACTAGCGCCTGACCAGCATGTGGAGCGCGACTACGTGGCGCACCCGGGTGCGGTGGCGATCGTGGCAGTGGACGCTGACGACCGTGTGGTACTAGTGCAGCAGTATCGCCATCCGGTACGGCGGGAGCTGTGGGAGGTTCCGGCCGGTCTATTGGATGTGGCCGGTGAAGACCCGCTCGCCGCCGCGCAGCGCGAGCTGTACGAAGAGGCCGATTTATACGCTGACCAGTGGGAACACCTCATCGATTACTACACCACGCCGGGCGGAAGTAATGAGAAGTTGCAAGTGTTTCTGGCGCGGGGATTACGTAACGTGCCTGCTGCGGAGCGCTATGCGCGCCGCGATGAAGAACAGCACATGACAATTCGCCGTGTCGCCATCCCGGAAGTGGTGGAAATAATTTTGGCCGGTGGGCTCATGAACCCCTCGACGATCGTGGGCGTCCTTACGTATTGGCAGAAGTACGGCCGCTAGTCGCCGCGTCTTCGCTTCCCGCAGGTTGTGCAGCCCCGTCGGTTTTGTTGCCCGCAGTTAGTACAGCCCCGTCGTTTTCGTTGTCAGCCGATGTAGTGCCGTCAGGGGCTTGCGCGGCAACGGGAGCTTGGTCACTTGCTCCAGTTTCGGCCGGTGCCAATGCGGTGTCCGGGGCGCGGCGCAACTCACACATCAAGAACGCCATCACAACTACGAGCAAACTGGCTGCGAGCATGTGCATTGCGACCAGCAGAATCGGCAAACCCGAAAAAACCTGCAGATAACCAATTGTTGCTTGCAACGCAACAGCGGCGAGCAGCCACCAGGAAAGTTCGCGCGCGAGCTGCGAGGCCTTGCTTAAGCGCAGCGCTATCAGCATCGCCACGACGAGCATGGCGAACGCGATCCCGATTTCTGCGTGAATATGCGTTACGAACTGTAGGTCTAGGTTGAAGCGAGGCGGATTTTCAGCATCTCCGGCGTGTGGCCCGGTCCCCGTGGTAACCGTACCGGCAATAAGGACTGCCGCTAGCGCGACCGACATGCCAATTCCCAGCCACCACACCTCTTTGCGCACCGTTAATTGCCGGGGCTGATCGGGCTGGATAGAGCGGATATAGAGTACGGACGCTGCCGCGACCAGGATGGCTGAAAATAAGAAGTGAGCCATTACCGTTCCGGGGTGCAGGCCGGTATTTACGGTGATTCCGCCTAAAATTCCCTGGACGAGCGTAAAGATAATTGGGATTCCGGAAAGTTGAAGCAGTCTTCTGCTTCCTGATTTCCATGCCGCGATTACGGCCAGGAGGGCCACGAAGCCAACTAGAACCGACAAAATTCGGTTCGAGAACTCGATGACGGTGGCAAGCCCCTGATGCTGATCAGCGACCGGAATGATTGATCCGGGTACGCATTGGGGCGCGGTGGTACACCCCAGGCCCGAGCCCGTCAACCGTACAATGCCGCCACTGAGAACGATCAGAACCTGCATGCACAGGTGAATCAAAAACACGCGGCGAATCCATGGTTTAACCACGTCTTTTAGCCTATGTTGCCGCGGTCCCGGCGGCTCTTTTGGGGTGGGGCATGGCCGCCGCGTAGTCTAGCTTAAACCAGCGTGCCGATCAGTCCCACTTAAACCAGCGCGTAGTCGCTCCTGCGCCGGCGATGAGCCAGCCCGCCAGCACCAGGTGCGGGCCGATAGCGATCTTGTGGTTTCCGATTCCCTCGCCCAGGGCTGCAACGAGTGCTCCAGAGGGGAAGAAGCTCGCGATTTCACTAATCGCCGCGGGCATTTGGCCGGAAACCAAAATCGCAAAGGCTGTCATGACTAAAAACAGCCAGATCAAGTTCGCTAGTGCAAGGACGGCTTCGGCGCGCAGGGTCCCAGCCAGCAAAAGCGCCCATGCGGCGAATGTGCAGGTGGCAATCAATATTGGAAACAGGCCAATTCCTAAGCCGGCAAAATCCGCAGACCATCCAATTAGAAGCGCTGTCACAATAAGCAGCGCGAGCTGAATTATCACCAGCATGACCACCGCTAGTGCTTTTCCGGCTAGTAGACCGGGGCGGCGCAGGGGAGTGGTGCCCAAATAGCGCAAGAATCCCGCGCGCCGATCAAATCCGGTCGCGATCGCCACTGATGTGAAAGCGGAGGACATCACCGCCAGTGATAGCGCCGCCACCAGGGCGAGGCTTGCCTTGTCCAAACTGTCGTTCTCGGCGGCTACCAAATCCGTTTTCGCCAGGATAACTAGCGCTAAAACCGGCATTATTACGTTCAAAAGAATCTGTTCGCCGTTGCGCAATATCGCAGTGAATTCAAACCACCCTTGGGCGCTAATTCTACGGAATGTCATGGTTATTCCCCGCCCCCGTTGTCCGCATTTTCGGCCAGTCGCAAGAAGAGACTCGTCAGATCGGTCAGTTGCCGCATTTCTTTAATTTCCCAACCCGCCTGGGCCACGTGCGCTGTCAGCCGTGCAAAGGCGGCGGGAGTGGGAGCGGGTCGAATGTGCCAGGATTTGCAACTGCCCGCTTCTGCGGTCCGCGCCGCAGCTTGTGTTCGCCGGGCGGCCGGTTCCAAGGCATATTCCGGGCCGAGCCCGGGGCGGAGCATCGCGAAATCGATAGCCGAATCGAAAATGATCTCGACCCCCTCCTGATTTTCGGCAGTAACTTCCGCCACCGTTCCCGCCGATTGAATGGCCCCAGAGGCCATCAAAATCACCTGATCCGCCAAAGCTTCCGCCTCATCGAGCAGGTGCGTGGTCAAAATTATCGCCGTGCCGTGCTCTTTCATTTCCTGAATAAAATTGTGGACGGCGACTCGCGCGTGGGGGTCCATCCCTGCGGTTGGTTCATCAAGAAAGAGAACTTCGGGGTCACCTATGAGAGCGCACGCAAGAGCCAGACGCTGTCGATTTCCGCCCGAGAGTCGGCGCACTGGCGTTCGCAGGTGCGCCCCAAGTTCGAGGCGATCAATCAGTTCAAACTCGCGCTTCCTACCCAGATCGCCGTACAGCCGCCCCACGTGCCGCAAGACCGAGCCAGCGGGCACTGCCATGGGCAGTCCGCCGTCCTGAAGCATCACTCCGATGCGGGAGCGCACGTCAGCCGGAGCGGTGCGCGGATCGTGCCCAAGAATTTTTATTGCTCCGCCATCGGGCTCACGCAGTCCCTCACAACACTCAATGGTCGTGGTTTTACCCGCTCCATTTGGCCCCAAAACAGCCGTAATTTCGCCAAACTGTGCCGAAAACGAGATGCCGCGAACCGCTCGGATTCGCCGGTAGGCCTTAACAAGATCGTGCACTTCCAGTGCTGCTGCGCTCACACGCTCCACCATAGTCATCCCGCTAGGTGAGGGGACCCTTGCTTGCCAAAGGAATGATTTATGCAACGATGGTGTTTCACAATGTGTGGGGCAGATCTGCCGTGCCCGTCAAAGCGAACGTTCGATGCGTCGAAGTGAGGTGTTTTGAGTTTGTCCGTTTCATCCGATCCCAAAACTTACTCCTCACCCGCCGATTCGCTTCCAACGCGTGAGCGGATTTTGCAACTCATAATTACCGACGGTCCCATCAGCGCAAACGAGGTTGCCAAGCAACTGAGTTTGACGGCAGCCGGGATACGTCGCCACCTAGGTGAACTGCAAACTCAAGGACACATAGTCCTTTATGAGCCGGCTGGCAAGGCGGCGGGGCCGGGACGACCCGCCCGCTATTTCGTTGCCACACCGGCTGGACAAAATACTTTGGCTAAGGGTTACGAAAAGATTGCGGTGGCTGCTTTGCAATACGTAAGGCAGCGCAATGGGCAAGATGCAATCGATGATTTCGCCGAAGCCGAGATGGACAAGTTGCGTTTAGATATCGAACCGGCGCTGGAAAGAGCCGGTGGCGATATGGAGCAGCGGGCCGAAATTTTGGCCCAGGAGCTGAGTCGTCGTGGCTATGCCGCAACAGTGCGCTCCGTTCCCGGAGCTCCGATTTTGCAACTATGTCAAGGGCACTGCCCCGTTCAGGACGTTGCCGCGCAATTTCCTGAAATTTGCGAGGCAGAAACCCGAGTAATAGCCCAGACCCTGGGGGTCCACGTGCAAAGGCTGGCAACCATTGCCAGTGGAGAGCACGTGTGCACCACCAGCATTCCGATAGTGGAGTCGGCGCAAACCGACTCACCGAACACCGCCGCAAAGAGCGGCCGGCCGGAAGGAAACTGATGACAAGTACCACGAACCAGCCGCAGCAGTTGACGCAGGAAGAGACCATTGAATCTCTCTCAGGCGGCTACTCCTACGGTTGGAGCGACCCCGATGTGGCGGGTGAAACCGCGGAACGTGGCTTGAGTGAAGCCGTCGTACGCAATATTTCATCTTTAAAGGACGAGCCGAAGTGGATGCTCGATATGCGTCTGCGCTCGCTGAAACTCTTTGACCGCAAGCCACTGCCGGAGTGGGGCTCCGACCTCACCGACATTGACTTTGACAACATCAAGTACTTCGTGCGGAGTACGGAACGTCAAGCCCAAACCTGGGAAGACCTGCCTGAGGACATCCGCAACACCTATGACCGTCTAGGTATCCCCGAGGCGGAGAAGCAACAGCTCGTTGCCGGTGTTGCTGCCCAATACGAATCCGAAGTGGTCTACCACCAGATTCGCGATGACCTGGAAGAACAGGGCGTCGTATTCCTCGATACCGATACGGCTTTGAAGGAACACCCCGAACTGTTCCAGGAGTACTTCGGCACGGTGATTCCCCCGGGCGACAATAAATTTGCCGCTCTCAATACGGCCGTGTGGTCCGGTGGTTCCTTCGTCTATGTACCGCCGGGCGTTCACGTAGAGATCCCGCTGCAGGCCTACTTCCGGATTAACACCGAAAACATGGGTCAATTCGAGCGGACACTAATCATTGCGGATGAGGGCTCTTCGGTGCACTACGTCGAAGGCTGCACCGCTCCGATTTACTCCTCGGACTCGCTGCACTCCGCCGTGGTCGAGATCATCGTGAAGAAGAACGCCAAGGTGCGTTACACCACGATTCAGAACTGGTCCAATAACGTCTACAACCTGGTCACCAAGCGCGCCGTTGCCCAAGAGGGCGCGACCATGGAATGGGTTGATGGCAACATCGGCTCGAAGGTCACCATGAAGTACCCGGCGATCTTCCTCATGGGTGAACACGCCATGGGCGAGACCCTCTCGGTCGCGTTCGCGGGCGAAAACCAGCACCAGGACGCGGGAGCCAAGATGGTTCACGGCGCGCCCAACACCTCCTCGACGATCCTTTCGAAGTCGGTTGCCCGCGGTGGTGGCCGTACTTCATACCGCGGTTTAGTTCAGGTGCTTGAAGGTGCGGAAAATTCCAAGTCCACCGTCTTGTGTGACGCGTTGCTCGTGGATCTGATTTCGCGCTCCGACACTTACCCGTATGTGGACGTGCGGGAAGACGACGTCGCGATGGGTCACGAAGCAACGGTTTCTAAGGTTTCTGAAGCCCAACTCTTCTACCTCATGTCACGCGGCATGACCGAAGAAGAGGCCATGGCCATGATTGTGCGCGGTTTCGTTGAGCCCATTGCGCGCGAACTGCCGATGGAATACGCCTTAGAACTCAACCGCCTGATTGAACTGCAGATGGAAGGAGCGGTCGGTTAATGACGACCCTGGAAGAAGGCCTGCGTACAGATCACTCGCAAGCCAAAAAGGACGGCGCCCACAGTCACGGAAACGAGGCGCCGCCAGAGTCCCGCGGATCGCGGCCGACCTCTTTTTCTGCCTCCGATTTCCCCGTCCCCACCGGCCGGGAAGAGGAGTGGCGTTTTAGTGCGCTGACTGCCCTCCAGCCGCTGTTTGCCGATAAACTCGGCGCAGCCGGCCTGGATGTCGAGGTCAGCGCGGCGGACGAAGTAACTGTCGAACAGGTCGACCGGGATGATGAGCGCCTGGGCACAGTCGGTGCCCCGGGCGACCGGCCCGCGGCCCTAGCTTGGGAGAACTTCGAAAAGGCCACGGTTGTAACCATCCCGAAAAACGCGGTTCTCGATCAGCCAACAACCGTCAAGCGCACCGGTAACGGGCAGGGCGCAACTGCCGCTCACATCCAAATTCGGGCCGGTGTCCACTCCGAATCCGTCGTGGTGCTGGACCATTCCGGTGACGCCCAACTGACAGAAAACGTGGAAATCATCCTTGAAGACGGAGCCCGTCTTACCGTCGTCACCGTCCAAGAGTGGGATGACGAGTCAGTTCATGCCTCGGCACACCGGGCTGTTCTTGGGCGCGATGCCTACCTGAAGCACGTTGTGGTGACCCTGGGCGGCAAGGCCGTTCGGATGGCACCCGAAGCGCGCTTCGATGGTCCGGGTAGTGAAGTGGAACTGTTTGGGGTGTACTTCACGGACGCCGATCAACACCAGGAACACCGGCTGTTTGTTGACCACGCGGTGCCCAATTGCCGCAGCGACGTTGCCTATAAGGGTGCGCTGCAGGGCGAAGGTGCACACGCGGTGTGGATCGGTGACGTACTGATTCGGGCTGCTGCTGAAGGCACGGACACCTATGAGCTAAACCGCAACCTGGTTCTAACTGACGGTGCTCGCGCCGACTCGGTGCCAAATCTCGAAATTGAAACGGGAGAAATCGAGGGCGCCGGCCACGCCAGTGCTACCGGCCGCTTTGATGACGAACAGGTTTTCTACCTCACTTCTCGGGGTATCCCGCTCGAAGAAGCTCGCCGCCTGGTGGTGCGCGGATTCTTCGTAGATGTGGTCAAGCGCATCGGCGTAGCCGAGATTGAAGAGCGCATCATGCTCGCCATCGAAAAGGAATTGGAGATCACTGCGGAGCTCGCAGCCAAATGAGCGCCCAGCACGTATGCGACGTGAGTGAACTGCCAGAAGTTGGCGCCCTGCGCTGTGTGGCAGTGAAGGTCGACGGATCAGAAATTGAAATTGCGGTGGTACGCACCGAAAGCGGTGATATCCACGCAGTTTCGGACATCTGCTCCCACGGCCAGGTCTCGCTTTCTGAAGGCGACGTCGTTGACAACACGATTGAGTGCTGGCTGCATGGTTCCACCTTCGATCTGGAAAGCGGCAAGGCCCTGGCCCTGCCCGCAACCCAACCCATTCCTGTTTACCCGTTAAGCGTCGTGGACGGCCGCGTCATGGTCGATATCGACGAAGACGAATCTGCCTAACGAACCGGCCGAAAAATCTCGGCGAATGAAAGAGAGTTACACATAAATGTCTACCCTGGAAATCCGGGATCTACACGTCAGCGTGGAAACCGAAAACGGTGCAAAGGAAATTCTGCGCGGTGTGGATCTGAAGATCAACAGCAACGAAACCCACGCGATCATGGGCCCCAACGGCTCGGGTAAGTCCACTCTTGCCTACGCGATCGCCGGCCACCCCAAGTACGAGGTCACCTCGGGATCCATCACCCTTGATGGTGAAGACGTCTTGGAAATGGAGGTCGACGAGCGCGCACGCGCCGGCCTGTTCCTGGCAATGCAGTACCCCGTTGAAGTCCCGGGCGTGTCCGTATCCAACTTCCTCCGCACGGCCAAGACCGCCATTGACGGGGAAGCACCCAAGCTGCGTCACTGGGTGAAGGACGTGCGCACCGCCATGGACACCTTGCGGATGGACCCGGTCTTCGCGGAGCGAAACGTCAACGAGGGTTTCTCCGGCGGTGAAAAGAAGCGCCACGAGATCCTCCAGATGAAACTGCTCCACCCGCGCTTTGCCGTCCTAGATGAAACTGACTCCGGTTTGGACGTCGACGCACTGCGCGTCGTTGCCGAGGGGGTCAATAACGTCAAGAACGAAACTGACGTGGGCATCATGCTCATCACGCACTACACCCGCATCTTGCAGTACATCAAGCCCGAC
>JAJYRW010000049.1 GCA_021793895.1 Actinomycetes bacterium | reverse complement strand
GGCACCGAGCCGGATTGGAAGCAACGGCTATCGCTATTACGACCAGGCGGCGCTGGTGCGATTGCAGCGGGTGCTTTTACTGCGCGAACTGGGATTGGGCTTAAGCCAAATTTCCCAGGTGCTAAATAACGAGCAGGACCCAGCAGCGGCTTTGACCACCCACTTATCGCTCCTGCGGCAAGAACAGCACCGGCTGGCAAAGCAGGTTGCGGCCGTAGCGAACACAGTTAACGCTTTAAAGGAAGGCAGGCCTCTGATGGCCAATGAAATGTTTGAAGGATTTGACCACACCCAGTACCGCGAAGAAGTTGAGCAGCGCTGGGGCGTGGAAGCATATGCCACTTCTGATAAGTGGTGGCGCGAAATGAGCGATCCCGAGCGCAAGACGTGGAAGGCCAACTTGGAACAACTAAATGCGCATTGGATTGCAGCCGCCCAGGCGCCAAATATCGACGCAACTTCTGCCCAGGCGCAAGAACTTGCGCGCCGCCACATTGAGTGGCTCAAAGCCGTTCCGGGAACGCCGGCGAACAACGGGGGTGACCTGGCAGCGTACATCAAGGGATTAGCCCAAATGTATGTCGACGATGAGCGATTCGCAGCCAATTACGGCGGCGTGGCCGCAGCCCAGTTCGTGCGCGATGCGCTAGTGCACCACGTGCGGGCCGAAGAATCAGAATCCCGGTAAGAGGTGCCGCTTTCTTGCGAATAACTGCTGGCTGTTGTGGCAAGAGGAAAGCAGAGATATCATTTATGTGATATCGGAGGCTGATGTGGAACAAATATTGATACGAAAACTCCCGGCGGGCACAAAAGCAGCGCTCGCTGCTCGCGCCAGGCGCCATGGTCGATCGAGCGAAGCAGAAGCCCGTGCCGTAATTGCCGAGAGCTTGGCAGAAGAATCGACCAGCATGGTCGATCTAATACAAATGGAAGATGGGCCAACCATCGATTTTGAACCAGAACCTCTCGGCCTCACGCCTCGAACCGGGAAAATATGAAGTTCATTCTCGATACGAACGTCATTTCTGCACTGCGCGTGCCCAATCGAAATCCTAATGTCGCTAGGTGGGCGGAGAAGCGTGCTATTGCTAGTCAATTTGTAACCGCATTAACTATCGCGGAGATCGAACGTGGAGTTGCGGCTGTTGAACGCGCCGATGTGCGGCAAGGTGAAGTTTTACGTCGTTGGTTTTCTCACCGGGTGTTGCCAGCATTTCATGGCCGGGTACTGCCTTTTGATCTCGCAGCGGCCCGGGTTCTTGCAACATATCGGGTGCCCGAACATGCTCAAATGGATGATGCGCTGATTGGAGCGATCGCTCAGGCTAACGACATGATTGTTTGTACGCGAAATATTAAGCACTTTGAACTCCTGGGCATTGCCTGTGTGAACCCGTGGGAAGAGGAAAATGACGAATAACAATCAACGGAACAAGCACATAGAAAGAGGTGAGTGGGTTGCAGTTTATTTCTTTTAGCGCGATGTCTTCTGATGGCTTAAATAACAAGGTGAACGCCTTCTTTAGTAACAATCAGGGCATCGAAATAGTGGACGTCAAATATGCGGCGAGCTTCGGAAGCGTTTACGCAGCTGTTTTGTATCGGTAAATATCGATGTCTTCCAATCGCTTGGGCAACATCCGATATTTCAAGGTATAAACGAGGGTATGACGTTACAAGGTGCAGGTAAGTTCAAGATCAAGGATTTGGCGGAGGTCACCCGGCTCGGTTTCGGGGCGATGCGGGTAACCGGGGAGGGGACCTGGGGTGAGCCGGCAGACATCGACCGGGCGCACACGGTAGTGCGAAAAGCGGTGGACCTGGGTGTGGATTTCATCGACACCGCTGATTCGTACGGGCCCGAAGTGAGCGAGCGGATTTTGTGTGACGCGCTCTACCCATATCCACCGGGCCTGTATATCGGCACCAAAGCCGGACAGGCGCGCCCGGGTCCGGGGCAGTGGGTGCCGCTGGGCCGCCCCGAATATTTGCGGCAGCAAGTCGAATTAAGTCTGCGGCGGTTGCGCGTTGAGACGCTCGACCTGTTCCAACTCCACCGCATTGATCCAAAGGTTCCCACTGCGGACCAGTTCGGTGTGATGGCTGAGCTGCAGCGCGAAGGAAAAGTACGGGCGCTGGGCTTATCAGAGGTCTCGGTGGCGCAGATCGAAGAGGCGGAGAAGTACTTCACCGTGGCAACGGTGCAAAATCAATACAACCTAATTGATCGCAAATCGGAAGACGTACTGGATTATTGCGAGCGAAACCAAATCGCATTTCTTCCGTGGGCACCGTTGGCAACCGGACAGTTAGCGGCGCCGGGTGGTCCCCTCGATGACGCGGCCCAGCGGCTTGATGCCACTGTTTCCCAGGTGGCCCTGGCCTGGCTTCTGCAGCATTCACCGGTGATGGTCCCGATTCCGGGAACTTCTTCACCGGATCATCTTGAAGAGAACCTGAAGGCTGCTGACCTGCAACTGGATGACCAGGCGATCCGCGACATCGACAGGGCTTCCGCTGCCCAGCCTAAGGACTCGCGATGAGCACAATTGCCAGCTTGAGCGTCTCCCTCGACGGGTTTTACACCGGCCCGGGCCCGAGTCCGAGCCAGCCGCTGGGCGTCGGGGGAGACGTTCTGCACTCCTGGTTTGCCCACGATGTGGCCGACCGCCGGCAATTAACCGCTGACGAAATCTTGGGGCCGGAGTTTGAACGGACCGGCGCAATGATCATGGGCCGCGACAGTTATGACCACGCCCAAGAACTGTGGGGCCCGCGCCCGCCGTTTGAGATGCCGATCTTCGTGCTCACCAGCCGACCGCGCCCAGATGATGTGCGGCAGGGCACGACGTTCCACTTTGTGAATGAAATTTTGGACGACGTCTTTGACCTGGCAACGCAAGCGGCAGCTGGCAAGGACGTCGGTTTGCATGGCGGGGGAGCCATCAATCAAGCTCTGCGGGCTAACTTGCTAGACGAATTGCAATTACATGTTGTTCCCACACTGCTTGGTGGGGGCCGGTGGCTCTTCGACGGGCTCGGGGCGGATTCTGCGGCCCTTGAAATCATGCGCGTGGCGGAAGGCGCGGGGGTGACGCACCTAAAGTATCGGGTTGTCAGCCCTTAAGGTGGCGCATCGTTTGGTGGGAAAGTAGCCGGCTGACGGCTGGTAAGCGCGACAGGGTGGAGACAATGAGCCGCTCATAAGCCTCGGGTGTGGCAACTTGGACGCGCAGGTAGTAGTCGGGTTGGCCGAACATGCGGCGCAGTTCCGTGACTTCGGGCACGGCTACGGCGGCAGTTTCGAAATTTTCAATAGCCTTGCCATCGTTTACGGCGATGTCGATTGCCACGACGACTTCAAAGCCGCGACCGGCAGCTTTTGGATTCACTTTGGCGTGGTAGCCCTCGATTACTCCGGCTTGCTCCAATTTTTGCACGCGCCGCAGGCAGGGTGCGGGTGTCAGCCCCACGCGCCGGGCGAGTTCCAAGTTGGAGAGTCGGGCATCTTGCTGCAGTTCCGCAATTATTGCGCGGTCCAAGTCATCTATTGAGCGATCATTGCGCATATCGGCATTTTAGCAATGACATTTGGCAATCAAATGCCTCGCGGTTTTACTTATAATTTTGTGTATGCAGGAAAGTGTTGGTGTGGTGGGGAAGCGCCAGTGGCGGCGGTGGGAAATCTCGCAGGGGTGGAAGATCGTGTTACCCGCCTCAGCCGCGGTGGCGCCCCTGGGGTTGGCGCTGGGAATGCTTGTTTCGCAGTCCGGATTGGCGTGGTGGTGGGCCCCGGTGTTGGCCGCGGTTGTCTTTGCCGGGTCGATGGAGTTTTTACTCGTTGGCTTGTTGATGGCGGCCGCGCCGCTGGCGCAGGTGGCGGTAAGTACCTTGCTGGTGAACTTCCGACATGTTTTTTATGCGCTGTCCTTTCCCCTGCACCGGGTTAGGGGCTTAAGTTGGAAGGCATACAGCACTTTTGCGCTCACGGACGAGGTTTATGCACTGGCCACAACTCCCGATGCGCAGACCTGGTCACGTACCCGCATCATCAGCATCCAGGCTATTTTTCACGCGCTTTGGATTGCTTGTGTAACTGCCGGAGCAGGGTTGGGTACGTTAATTCCGCCCCAGGTGGTGGGAATGGAATTCGCTGTTACCGCGCTGTTTGTAGTACTGGCGCTCGAGGCGTATAAGGCCCGGAAATCCGTGCCCATCCCCGTGCTGGCGTTGTTGTGCACCATTATTGCGATGGTGATCTCGGCCCAGCACATGCTGATTATCGCGATGAGCCTGTTCGTTGCGTTATTGATAGCGGGCTACTTCATCCAAGGGGGACGGCGCCGTGCCTGAACCCGCATACATCTTGGCCGCGGTCTTAGTGGCCGGCGCGATCACATGGACGCTGCGCGCGGCGCCATTTGTGATGCTTGCCCCGCTGCGCAACTCCCAATTACTGGCCTATCTGGGGGAGCGGATGCCCGTGGGCATCATGTTGATCTTGGCCGCATACACGGTGCAAGACGCCGGGTGGGGACAACTAGCAGCGGCACTGCCGGTAGTCATAGCGCTGGCCGCAACCGTTGCTGTACATATTTGGCGTGGGCAAATGATTTTGAGTATTTTTGCCGGCACCGGCGTCTACGTAGCGCTTATGAGTTTCGGCGTTTTCTAGGTCACGTTAATTTCCCGCTGTCGGATGCCAAACAGGCCCGCTACCCCTCCAAGTGCGGCAAGCACCAACAAAATGGTCACCGGGGTGAAGTTAAACGATTCCTGGGGCAGGGCGGCTAGATGTGCAAATGGGGAGAACTGAACCAGCCACCGCGGGAGGTCGAGCAGGTCGGAGAAAATGGCCAGCACCGCAACGAACCCAATGACTGCCCAGCCCACGGGCGCCAAGAGGCGCGGGGCGTATCCGAAGAGAACCACCCAAAGGGCCAGCAGCACCAGGATTGCCGGCAATAAGCCGGCGTGCGCGGCAATCGAATCGCCAATGAGGGACGCCTGGCCGGTAACGACCCCGGCGGCGATGCCCGTGCCCACTCCAACGGCAAGATTCATCAAGATCGCACCAACAGCAACCGCGGCGGCGTGCGAGCCCAGCCAACTCGTACGACTGACGGGGGTGGCAAGTACCAAATCCGCCCGACCCTGAAGCTCTTCACCACGGGCAGTTTGCATTGCCGACAGGGTGTAGGCGGTGATCAGCACGGAAATGAACAATCCCAGGAACGCGAGATAGCCGGAAACTAATTCTTCACTCCCGAGAATTTCTTGCAGCGCCGCGGGCATGTCTTCGCCCGCATCAAGGAGGGCCTGCATGAAGGCACCGTCAACGAGCCCGAGCGCGATAAGTCCGGCGCCCCAACCGAAGAAGGAAGTGCGCTGGATACGCGCTGCCAGACCAAAAGGGCTGCCTAAGGACGGTCGCGCTCGCGCTGAACCGGGGCGGACTGCAATGAGGCTGGCCCCGAAATCTCGGAGACTTTGTAGCACGTAGGCCGCGGTGACTGTGACAAGCGCGAGCAAGAGCGATAGCGCGAGCGGGGCCCAGCGATTTAAAACATAGGGCGCGGTTTGTGCGGGCCAACCTAGGGGAGAGACCCAGGACAGTGCGCTACCACCCATCGCAGCCATATCGCCCATGGCGCGCAGCACAAAACTCGCGCCTAGGACGATCCCGGCCAGCCCGGAAGCGGTGCGAGAAAATTCACTAAGCTGCGCAGTTACTGCGGCAATACCGGCAAAGGCAAGGCCGGTCAGGGCGGTTCCTGCTCCAACCAGTACGGAGCCGGCAACTGGAAAGTCCACCGCCACCGAAACCAGGCTGACCGCGGTGCCGGCAAGAAAATTGCTGATGACCGCCACGACAAGGCTTGCCGTAAGCGGCGCGTAGCGCCCGGTGACGTTGGAGCGGATTAGTTCGGCGCGACCAGACTGTTCTTCGGCCCGCGTGTGCCGGGTAATGAGAAAAATATTCATCAGCGCCACCAAGATGAACAGGTAGGGCGCATAGTAGGAAGCGAAGAAACGCTCGTAGCTGGGCGCGTCCATTCCAAAGGCCGGACCTGTGAACATGCGCCCAACCGGTTCCGCAAACAGCGTCACCATTGATTTAAGCGTTTCTCGGTCCGGGGCGATGGCGGGAAGCGCTGAGCCGATATACAAAATATATAGGCTCAAGCCCGCTATCCAGGCGGGTAACCTAATGCGATCCCGGCGTAAAAAGAACGCGACCAAAGTACCTAAACCGGTCAGCGGCGCGCGCAACGAGCGGTCGCGGACGGGCGCGTTTGCCAACGTGGCGGTCATTGGTCTTGCCCCCTCGGCGCCGATTCGTCCTTTTCAGCCTCCGGTCCGTAGTGGCGAATAAGTAGCTGTTCCAGTGTGGGCGGGTGGGCAATGAGCGATTGCACGCCAAGCGGGGCCAGTGCCTGGACGACCCCTTCCATTTGGTCCCGATCAATGAGGAGGTGCGAGACGCCGTCCTTAATCGATAAATCGTGCACACCGGGCACGTTTGCGAGCGAAGTGGTGGGGCGGGAGGTTTCGACCTCAATTGTGGTGCGCGTCATGTGGCGCAGTTCGGACAAACTGCCGGTTTCGACGATTTTGCCGCTGCGGATGATGGAAATGCGATCGGCGAGGGCTTCCACCTGGGCGAGGATGTGGCTGGAGAGGAGAACAGTTTTTCCTTGGGTTTTCGCTTCGGCGATGCACTGCTGGAAGACCACCTCCATCAAGGGGTCGAGACCGGCGGTGGGCTCATCGAGCAAAAGGAGTTCCACATCCGAAACCAGGGCGGAGATGAGTGCGACTTTTTGGCGGTTTCCTTTGGAATACGTGCGCGCCTTTTTTGTTGGATCGAGGTCGAAACGCTCACACAGTTCGTCGCGGCGCCTGTGATCAATCTGTCCGCGGAGCCGGGCAAAAACATCGATGGCTTCGCCGCCGGTGAGATTGGGCCACAACTCCACATCGCCGGGAACGTAGGCTAAGCGGCGATGAAGGGGCACGGCATCTGCCCAGGGGTCTTGACCAAAGAGTTGCGCGGAACCGGAATCAGCGCGTAATAGACCCAATAAAACGCGGATAGTGGTGGATTTTCCGGCGCCATTTGGTCCCAGGAAGCCGTGGACTTCGCCGGGAGTCACTTCCAGCTCGAGGCCGTCCAGCGCGCGGGTGTTTCCAAAGGTTTTTACGAGATTACGCGTGGCAATTACGGGCGCTTTATTCATCGGTGGATCCCTTGGCCGGCTGGAGGTTGTTGAAAAGCTGCATCATGTCTTCGTAGGCACCTTCGGACATGAGCCCCTGCGTGAAGAGTTCGATCATGGGGCTTAAGTATGGGGTGAGACTTTCCGGTGGGGCGCTGGTGTCGAGCAGATCGACGTTTAAGAGCCGTTTGAGGTGGTCGTGCATCGCTAGTGCGCCCAGTGATAACAGCGACAAAACAACGGTGCGCTCATAAGGATTGGCGCTGGGCTTGATCAGTCCCGCAGCTTCGGCATCGGCCATATATTCTGTGGCGTCGGAGACGAATTCATCTACCAGCGCCGCCGTATTTTCGCCCCCCTCAGTCAGGGCACGTGCCAGGTAGCGCAATACGGGTCGGTTGTCTTCGAGCTGCCGCAGTGCCATCAGCGGGTCGAGGTTTGCGCCCTGGCGGAATGTTGACTCCTTGCTCGCGCGGGTAAGTGCCGCAACATGGTGATCACAGGCCCGCTGCAATGCCGCCTTAGAGCCAAAATGGTGGACGACAAGGGCTTGGGAAACCCCGGCCTCGGTAGCAATCTGGCGCAAACTGGTGGCTGCAAATCCCTTCTCGCCAAAGAGATGGATCGCTGCGTTGAGGATTCGGTCTGCGCCGCCGGGGTTTTCGTTGGTTGTCATGTGATTTCGCTGTTTCGCTTTGCTGACTGAATGATCAGTTAGTGGCCACCTTAGTAGCTGACTGAATGGTCAGTCAAGCAAGTGCGCGGTGGCTCTTCCGCGTACCTGCGGGCCCTTTCGTGCTGTTTCCCCAGCTTTTCGCGCGGCAAACAAAGATGCGAATACGAATACAGCTTGCAAAATTGAGCGCTGGAAGAGCGGAGTGGACGGGGCGGCTTGGCTGGCGACCCCGCCGGCGGCCACCACGTTGGCTGGGAAGAGAGCGATCAGCAGCGCGATGGATGCCAGGGCCGCCCATCTTCTCGTACGCGGCCAAATCAGTGCCGCGGCGATCACAAATTCGGCCACGCCACTGGCCGTAACTGCTAGTTCTGGCCAGGGGATGAAGCCGGGAACGATTGCGACCAGCCCAGAGCGCTGCGGCTCGATGAAGTGGGTTACGGCGGGGGAAAAATACACCGCGGCCATGCCCAGCGCCGTGGCTGCCGGCCAGGAATTCCAGCGGTTTGCGCCGCGGAATTCGCGTGCGGTGAGCCAGTTTGCGAGCAGGCGGGTGAGGATAGTTGTGGCGATGAGGGGTATGAGCAGAACCATGGCCCTATTCCGATCTAGACAGTGACAAGTTTCATGGAGATTCCAGAATAGTCGCCAATCTTGTCACTGTCTAGATATGGTGGTGGCGTGAATAAATATCATCACGGCGATTTACCGCAGGTTTTATTGCAAGAGGCGGCAGCGATGGCTGAAGAAGTCGGTCCAGCCGCAATAAGTTTACGCGCGCTCGCCCGGCGCGCCGGGGTCTCGCACTCCGCCCCGGTGCATCACTTTGGAACCCTGCAAGGTTTGCTGACCGCGTTGGCGATAGCGGGATTTGAGGCGCTAGCCGGTGTGTTGGAAGACCAGCGCGAAGATATCTACGAAATGGGCGTCGCCTATGTGGAGTGGGGTTTGCGCCATCCCGGTCACTACGCGGTGATGTGGCAGCCGCGATTGTTAGATGACACGGCTTCGCAGTTGCAGGCAGCTCGCAGGCGGGCGTGGGAACTATTGGTCGAGGCGGTAGCGGCACGGGGTGCCGAGAGGGGTTTCGGCGATGTTAGTTCCGGTGAGGCGAGCTCCGGTGCGCAAGCTGCGCCGAGTGAGTTGAGTAAGTCAGGCACGCCGGGTGCCCGGGGTGCATCTGCCGCACTGCGTGGGCCGGGGACGCCGAATGAGTCGGGTACGCCGGCTGATGCGCTCGCGGCATTTTCACTTGTCCACGGGCTGGTGAGTATTTGGCTCAGTGGTGCTCGTGCCGGTC
>JAJYRW010000048.1 GCA_021793895.1 Actinomycetes bacterium | reverse complement strand
TTCGGCCTACGCCACTTTTGCCGCAGAGGGAACGTACTGCGAACCAAAGGCAATCACCCGCGTGACGGACGCCAATGGCGAAGAAATTGAGATTCCGGAAACCAAGTGCCGGGAAGTCATTTCACCCGAAGTCGCCAACGCAGTGAACTTCGCCCTCACCGAGGTTATTGACCGCGGCACGGCCCGCGGCTACGGCTTATCGGGACGCCCAGCAGCGGGTAAGACCGGTACGACGAACAAGAACGTTCAAAGCTGGTTTGTGGGATACACACCGCAGGTGTCCTCTGCAGTGTGGGTTGGAAACGCTGAAGGTAACCGCCCACTTCAAAACATGACGATCAACGGCCAATGGTGGAGCGGGGTTTACGGCAGTTCTATTGCTGCGCCCACCTGGCAGAAATACATGAACAAGATCACGGCAGATATGCCGGTGGAAAAATTCGACAAGGTTCAAGATCGTCAGCTCTACGGCAAGCGGATACCGGTTCCCGATGTCGAGGGATACAGCGTCGAATCAGCCGAACGGATGCTTGCAGATGCGGGTCTGAAGCTGGGCAATGTAAGTGAGGGGCCCAGCGATGAATGGGCTAAAGGCGCGGTTATTTCCTCCAGCCCCAGTGGGGACTCACGCGCTCGTCCCGGTAGCACCGTGGATGTGGTCGTGAGCAACGGTAAAGACACCAGCGACAACGATGATGATGACGACGACGAGAGCTCGGACGAGGACGACGACTAGTGCCGGAGCGAAGGCACGGACGAGCCCGAAGCGGTAGGCGCACGCGGACACGTGGCACATCGGGCTTACGTCGCGCGGCCGGCTCACGTGGCAGATCGGGCTTACGTGGCGCGGCGGGCTCACGCGGCAGGAAGCAAGGACGCAGCGCTGGTCGCACTCTTGGCGTAGTAAGTGCTGCAGCGGCTGCAGTAGGCGTTGCCGGCCTGAGCTGGGCGCTTTTTGAGGCGCGTTGGTACACCCTGCGACAAGTGCGCGTGCCAGTTTTAGAACCCGGCGCTGAAGATGTGCGAGTTTTGCACGTATCCGATCTGCATCTCGTTCCGTCCCAGGAGGCCAAGCGCCGCTGGGTACGCCGGCTGGTTTATCACGACCCACATCTAGTGATTAATACCGGCGACAATATGGGGCATCCCGATGCGCTGCCAGCTGTTCTTGACGCTCTAGCCCCATTTTTGGTGCGGCCCGGTGCCTTTGTTATGGGTTCTAATGACTATTTCAGCCCGCAACCAAAGAACCCGGCGCGCTATTTGGCGGGCCACACTGGTTTTGCTGCCTCCAATCGTTCAGTGCGGGATATTCCTGGGCTCGAACTAGCAGAAGCCTTCCGAGCATCGGGCTGGCACGATCTAAATAACGCTCGTGCGACCATCAACGTTGAGGGCCGGGAGATCTCGCTCGTCGGCACGGGCGACGCCCACATTGAAGAAGATCACTTTCCCGCCCCAGCGGGGACTGGGCTGGCCGGTGGTCAGGAGGCAATTGGCGGTGACTCACGCGCCGATACTCTGCATATCGGTGTTACGCACGCTCCGTACGCCCGGGTTTTACAACAGATGCAGGCAGATGGCACCGACATTGTTTTCGCTGGCCACACCCATGGCGGCCAGTTGTGCGTACCGGGCTATGGCGCCCTGGTTACTAACTGCGACCTGGATCCCGGCCGCGCTAAGGGCTTACATGGCTGGCCAGGGCCGCGCCCCGATGAACCGGGCGGCGAAGAGTCAATGTGGCTGCATGTGTCGGCGGGGCTGGGAACTTCGCCCTACGCGCCCGTGCGCTTCGGGTGCCGCCCGGAAGCCTCGCTCGTAACGTTGACGGCGCGTGAGTGACCAGACGGGGATTGTTTCAGGTGCCAATCACCAGCGGCCAGTTTCCGGCCACGAGCTACTAGGCGCCGACGATCACAATTGCCGGCCTCGGTCGCTGTGGGCTGGGCGCCGATTCGCAAATGGCTGTGTGGTGGGCGCCGCTTCGCAAATGGCTGTGTGCTTGATGCCGTGTCGCAAAAGGCGATGGGCTGGGCGCCGATTCGCAGCGGTAGATGCACCCCGTTTGGTCTTTTGGCATCACTAAGCGATATTCTAAATCGGCGCCCAGAAGAGGGATGCAAAATCGGGGTGTGGCGCAGCTTGGTAGCGCGCTTCGTTCGGGACGAAGAGGTCGCAGGTTCAAATCCTGTCACCCCGACCATGTGATGTGGCGAGACATAATTCTTTTTATGTCTCGCCATTTTCTTTGGCACGGCTCTTCTTTGGCGCGGCTCTTCTTTGGCACGGCTCGAATCTAGAGTCGTGGATCGGATCCATCCTGGTTTTCACTCGTGTTGCGGGTTTTTGGGGTTTTTGGCCGTTGGTTCCGCCCTGTTTGGCGGGGTTCTGACGGAACCCCCTAGATTTTCCGTTGATAATCGCGGTTTTAAGTCACTTCAGCCACATGAGTATCGTTGCGTCACATTTTCGGCAGGGGTTCCGTCAGAACCCCGCCAAATAGTTGCGCCGCAAGAAAATCCAAGTCGCCAAGTGAGCCGCCCGCCAAATAGCTGCGCCGCAAGAGAGTCCAAGTCGCCAAGAGAGCGGCCCGCCAGCGCTCTGCAAACGATCACGCCCGTCAGCGCAACAAACTTCCAGCATGAAAAAGCCCCGCGATGAAATTCATCGCGGGGCTCATTCAGCAATTCAGCAGTGATCCGCTGTCATGCGTTGAAACGGCATTAGCCCGTGAAGCTGGGCTCCTTCACAACCGGAGTCGCTGCATCATCATCGTCATCATCACCGTCATCAGCGGGCGGTTCCGGGGTGGGCGTTTCATCGTCTACATCGCAGACACCCGGGTAGACCAGGTTCACGTTGTCGTAGAACTGGGTGTCATGCAGAACAATGGGGCCACCCACGTTGTAGATGGAGAACCCATCAACCCAGATGCTCAGGTCAGCGTTGTCTACCAACGACTGCAACAGTTCACCCAAGACAACCTCGTCACCGTCTTCAAACTCGGTGTTGTCCAGCTCGCCTTCCACGATGACGCTGCCTTCGGCGGCATCATCTGAGGGACGAAGGGTAATGGAGTTTGCATCATCCGCTGTTGGTCCGTAGAGCAAGTTGATGGTTACGCCGCCTTCGCCACCGCCATCGGAGTCGGTTGTGTACTCGCCGTCCAGCGAGCCGAGGATTGCATAAAGATCAGCCCAGCGTTCTTCGTTTGTTTCGCCCTGAACTT
This sequence comes from Actinomycetes bacterium, assembly GCA_021793895.1. The sequence goes on along the minus strand of JAJYRW010000048.1, from coordinate 6,142 downwards.
CAATGGGATCAACTTCGAAGAGAAGTTCGCCCTGGCCATCGTCACCAAGCTGGATGCCTTCACAAACTTCTTCAACCTGCGAGTCATCGGCAGCGGTTAAATCAGCAAGGCGCACCTCTTCGGGATCTCCAGAAACGGAGTATGGAGCCTTGGCATCAAATCCGAACTCAGCCGTATCCCCATCAAAAGTGATTCCAGAAACGAAGCTCGCGGTCTGGGCGAAAACCCCGTAAGCGGCAACCATAAACTCAGCGTCGTCACCAAGGTCTCCCAGAAGTTCAGCCAGCGGGGCGCTTTCACCTTGGAGAGCAGAGGTGCCCGTCCAGTCGGCGGTCACATCGAGCCCGACCTCACCTGCACCTTCCGGAGCCGCATCTACCGGACGCAACGTGGTCCAGTTGGGGGCGTCGGCATCCCCGCCTTCGGGAACATAGTGCAGGCCGACCTGGAAGAAGACATCGCCGTGCGCGTCGATTAAGCCGCTGTTATCAAGCTTGTCTACAAGTTCATCAGCCGTCAGCACCTCATCAGAGACTTCGCCTTCTTCGACGAGGCCATTAATGATCTGGGCATTATTGGGGCTGCCGAAGTAAAGGCCATCCCAGCGAACTTCAAATGAGGTTGAGCCATCAGGATCGCCCTGGTGCCAACCCAAATAGTTGTCCGTATCTGGCCGCACCTCGTCCGGACCAAGGGCTGCCTGGGCGGCAGTACCTCCCACGACGAGCAACGCGCTGGCGCCTATCGCGCCAACGGCCCGCTTCACCGTTCTTGAAAACATATATTCACCATTTCGAGTTTTTTGGAGCGCAACGCATCCGAAATGAGTTTCGGAATTTACACAAACGTCCAACTTTCCAAAAACACCCTAGCGGTTCGTCCAGACATTTTCTAAGAAAAAAGCAAACCTATTTCCAATCCTTCACCCAAATGGGCTAAGGCATCGCACAAGATTGTCTACGCCACAGACTCCACGAACGGCAAATGAAGCCGGCCCGCGCAATCTACTTTTCGCTTAGCTCTTTCGCTAGCAGCTCCGCAATTTGCGCGGTGTTCAAAGCCGCGCCCTTGCGCAGGTTGTCACCGCAAATGAACAGTTCCAAGGTGTTGGGGAAATCCAATGCCTGGCGAATCCGGCCAATAAATGTCGGGTCAGAACCCACCACGTCGGCCGGGGTGGGAAATTCGCCGTTGGCCGGATCGTCGAGAACCACCACGCTGGGCGCCTTCATCAAGGCAGATCGCGCATCAGCAACTGAAACATCATCTGCAAAAGTCGCGTGCACCGCCAAGGAGTGCGTGGTCACAACTGGAACCCGCACACACGTGGCCGAGACCTTCAAATCCGGAATACCCAAAATCTTGCGCGATTCATTCCGCACCTTCATCTCTTCACTGGACCACCCGCCGTCCTGAAGCGACCCGGCCCACGGCACCACGTTCAAAGCCAGCGGAGCCGGGAAAGGCGAGGGACCGGTTCCGAGCTTTTCTTCGATCAACCGGCGCACGTCACCCGCGCGCTGGCCGACCTCTCGCGTGGAACCAACTACCTCGGTCTCATCCAACAGGCGTTCAATTCCAGCTTCACCGGCGCCCGATGCCGCCTGGTAGGAGGCCACCACGAGTTCCGTCAACTGCCACTGGCTGTGCAGCGCGCCCAGGGCGTCCATCATGGTCAAAGTCGTGCAGTTGGGGTTGGCAATGATGCCCTTGGGGCGGTCCTGCGCCGCTTCCGGGTTTACCTCAGGAACGATCAGCGGCACATCCGGATCGAGCCGGTAGGTAGAAGAGTTGTCGACGACCACCGCGCCATGTTCCACCGCGATGGGCGCCCACTGCTGCGATACCTCATCGGGGGCGACAAACATGGCCACGTCCACGCCATCAAAAACTTCGGGCGCGATTTCACGAACTACCACGTCTTCGCCCCGCACCTGCAATACTTTTCCGGCCGAGCGGGCTGATGCGACTAAGCGAATTTCACCCCACACATCAGCGCGGGTGGACAACAACTCCAACATGACTGTTCCCACCGCACCCGTGGTGCCCACGAGGGCAAGGGTTGGCTTTTGGGCGTTTGTAGCCATGTATTTACCTTCCTGTTCCGCCGTAAACCACGGCTTGACCGTCTGAGGTGTCCAAACCGAATGCGCGGTGGACTACTCGCACGGCGTTATCTAACTGATCAGCTCGTGTCACCACTGAAATACGAATTTCAGAGGTGGAAATCATTTCAATGTTGATACCCGCACTAGAAAGAGCGCCAAATAGGTCAGCAGAAATTCCCGGGTGGCTGCGCATCCCCGCGCCGACTAGTGAGAGTTTGCCAATTTGGTCGTCATAAATGAGTTTTTCGAAACCAATATCGGCCGTGGCTTCCTTCAAGCGCTGCATTGTGTGCGCGCCGTCATCCATGGGCAGGGTGAAAGAAATATCGGTTAGTCCCGTTGCCGCTTCGGACACGTTTTGGACGATCATGTCGATATTGGCGCCCGCTTCGGCTACGACTTGGAAAATTTGGGCGGCTTTACCTGGGACATCGGGGACGCCCGCAACCGTGATTTTCGCTTCCCCGCGTTCGTGGGTGATGCCGGAAATGATTGGCTGTTCCATCGATTCCTCTTCGGGTATGTCGTCAGTGGGGATGATGCCCGGTTTCTTTGTCAGATCAATGTCTTGGTCGGCAACCCAGGTCCCTTCTCGGCCGGAGAAGGATGAGCGCACGTGGATCGGCAGCTTTTGGCGCCGGGCATATTCCACACAGCGCAGGTGCAAAATTTTGGCGCCGTGGGCGGCCATTTCGAGCATTTCTTCACTTGAAATCCGCGGGATGCGCCGCGCGCCGGGGGCGATGCGCGGGTCGGCGGTGAAGATACCGTCCACATCGGAGTAGATTTCGCACACCTCGGCGCCCAAACTCGCGGCAAGGGCAACCGCCGTTAAGTCGGACCCGCCCCGCCCCAGCGTGGTGATATCTAAAGTCTGTTTGGAAACCCCTTGAAATCCAGCGACGATCGCAATCGCATCATCATCGAGTGCTTCTTTGATGCGCCGCGGGGTAACCGCAACAATCTTGGCGTGCCCGTGCTTGGAGTCGGTTACTAGTCCGGCCTGGCTCCCGGTGAAGGAGCGGGCCTCCAAGCCCAGGTTGGTAATGGCCATGGCTAAAAGTGCCATGGAGATCCGCTCACCCGCAGTGAGCAGCATGTCCAGTTCGCGCACGGGCGGGGTGGGTGCGACCTGGCCGGCGAGATCGAGTAGTTCATCGGTGGAGTCGCCCATGGCAGATACCACAACGCACACGTCGTATCCGGCTCGTTTGGTTTCAACGATGCGCTGGGCGACGCGTTTGATCGAGGCGGCATCTGCAACGGATGAACCACCGTACTTTTGGACGATCAAACCCACGAGAAACTCCTCGCACTCGGGCGCCGAAAATTCTTTTACTCAGGTCACTTTCTGGCGCAGTTGCACCAAGGACTAAGTCTAGTGCGCAAGGCGCGCAATATTGCAGCCGGTCTAAATAGCTACGCAGCCGAAACCCACCGGTCTAAATATCGAGTTGGCGCCGGCCGGCAAAAGCGCGCCCTAGGGTGACTTCATCGGCGTATTCCAGATCGCCGCCCACCGGCAGGCCCGAAGCCAGGCGCGTCACCGTCAGCCCCATCGGTTTCAGCATGCGCGCCAGGTACGTAGCGGTAGCTTCACCTTCCAGGTTTGGGTCGGTGGCGATAATTATTTCGTTTACTTCGCCGCTGGCCAAGCGGGTGAGCAGCTCCCGCACCCGCAGGTCATCTGGCCCCACGCCCTCGATCGGGCTGATTGCGCCACCCAGCACGTGATAGCGGCCGCGGAATTCACGTGTGCGCTCGATTGCGACCACGTCTTTGGACTCCTCGACCACGCAAATTACTTCTTCAGTGCGTTTGGGATCGGTGCAGATCCGGCACTTTTCACTTTCGGAAACGTTGCCGCAAATTTCACAAAACCGCACCCGCCGCTTGACCTCGTTGAGCGCTTCCGCCAGCCGCGATACGTCTTCCGGTTCGGCCTGCAAAATGAAAAAAGCGATGCGCTGAGCGCTTTTGGGCCCGATTCCCGGCAACCGGCCGAGCTCGTCAATTAGGTCTTGAACTGCGCCTTCGTACACTTAGCGTCTCTTTACTCTTCGATTTCTTCAATAATTTCCCCGCCCATTTCACGCTGCACTAGCGGCACGCCGACGCTGTCGGAATCCTCCAAAATCTCATCGTCCTCACTCGGCTCAAAATCCTCCGCCAGAGCGTTGACGCCGGCGGTTGGCAGGGTCCGGACGTTATCGGGAACGTCTTCGCCATTGCTATTAATTTTGGACGGCGTCCCTGCGGTTTCCCACCCTCGTTGCGCCTGGGTGGAACTCGGCTGGGCCGAGCTGGATTGGGCATGACTGGGCGGTGATTGGCTCGATGATTCGCGACCCGGCTGGGTTGAGCTCGACGGGGTGGGGCCGGACTGAGGGCTCCCGGATTGGGCAGCGGACCCAAGACTTCTGGCTTTATCGCCCGTGGAATGGTCCGCGCCCGATTGCGGGCTCGACGCCGGTGCCGGATCGTTACCGGTTGAGGGGGAATCCCAGCTCGTGGGGCGGGAGTCGGGCGGAGTCGAAGAGGATGCGATCCCAGATGTTTTCCCACCGGCGGAGGATGAGGGATTCGAACCCGACCCGGTAACTGGCTCAACTACCAGATCGACACCCAGCGTTTGCCCAATCGCTTCGCGCACATGATCTGGGTGTGGCCCATTCACAAACGTGTTGGCCAGGGCCGGGGTGGTGAATCCCAGGCGCACCGAGGTTTCTGTCACATCAACAACCTGCGCATTTTGGCTCACCAGTACCCAGGTGACGCGGCGCAGTCGGCTGAGGGTTTCCAAGACCTCGGGCCAGCGCTGGCGCAGCGTATTGGCGTCGATACCGGCAGCGCGTTGCGGAGCGGGACGAGTGGGCGATGCACTTTCGGGCTGCTGTTTATTAGCCGGGCGCGCAGCACGGGCTGTCTCTTCCGAGGCGGGTTTGCCCGCAGAGGTCGCTTCTTCAGCAGTGCCAGGCTCTTCTTCACCAGCGGGCGGCGCTTCAGCAGGCGCAGATTCCTGCGAAGACAGGTTGGTGGTAGAGGCGGACTCAGTCAGGGAAGAAGCATTAGAATCAGCCGGGCGCGCAGGCTCAGAAGCATCATCCTGTTTCTGCGGTGGGGCGGGCTCGGAGTCTTCAGTCTGCACGGGGGCCGCGGCACGCTCAGCCGGCGCAGCAGCGGCACCTCGATCACTAGGCGCAACGGTAGTGGTGGGATCAGCCGGGGCCGAAGATGCCGGCTGACCCGAAACCAGCAAGAGGCGCGCGCACAGCAACTCCAGGTGTAACCGAGGTGAGGTTGCACCAGTCATGTCGCTGAGCGCCTCATTGGTAATGTCGGCCGATCGCGAAAGGTCAGCTGGGCTGAACAAGGAGCTCTGCGAACGCATCCGCTGCAATTGATCACCCGGCACGCCCCGCATAACCGCTTCGGCGTGCTCACCGGCCGCCGCGATAACGACCAGGTCCCGCAACCGCTCGAGTAAGTCTTCGACGAACCGGCGCGGATCATGCCCCGACTCGATGACGCGATCAACGATCTGGAACACGCTGGCACCGTCACGGGCCGCAATAGCCGACACGACGTCGTCCAAAAACGAATCAGGTGTGTATCCCAACAGGGTGGCGGCCAAGTCATAGTCGACCCCGGCCTCACCTGCGCCGGCGATGAGTTGATCTAAGACCGACAGGGTGTCGCGGACGGAGCCGCCACCGGCGCGCACAACGAGCGGCAGCACGCCGCTGCCAACCTGCACGTTTTCCTTTTCGCACAAAAACTCGAGGTAATTAATGAGTGCCTCGGGCGGAACGAGCCGGAAAGGATAGTGGTGCGTGCGGGAACGAATGGTTCCTATGACTTTTTCGGGCTCGGTCGTCGCGAAGACGAATTTCACGTGTGGAGGTGGCTCTTCCACCAGTTTTAGAAGCGCGTTAAACCCCTGCGAGGTCACCATGTGCGCTTCGTCAAGAATGAAGATCTTGTAGCGATCCCGGGCAGGGGCGAATAGGGCACGCTCGCGCAATTCGCGTGCA
>JAJYRW010000047.1 GCA_021793895.1 Actinomycetes bacterium | reverse complement strand
CTAAATCGTGACGGACTTGACGCGCGGCTTCCAAAAACGGAAGCGATTCGATATCGCCAACAGTCCCGCCAATTTCCGTGATGATCACATCAACGTCGGGATCGGCCTGCGCGCGCATGCGCAGTTTGATCTCATTTGTGATGTGCGGAATAACCTGAACGGTCGCGCCGTCAAACTCTCCGGCCCGTTCGCGCGCGATTACGCGTGAATAGACCTGACCCGTCGTGACGTTCGCCGCCGCATCCAGGTCGATGTCTAGGAAGCGCTCATAGTGGCCGATATCGAGATCGGTCTCGGCGCCGTCCTCCGTAATGAAAACTTCCCCATGTTCAAACGGGTTCATGTTCCCGGGATCCACGTTGATGTACGGATCCAGTTTTTGCATGCGCACTTCCAAACCGCGTGCGCGCAGCAGTTGACCCAAACTCGATGCGGTTAGGCCTTTACCCAGTGATGACGCGACGCCACCAGTTACGAAAATGTGTCGCGTGGTGCCGGTTCGAGCCGGCCCCCGAAGTTTTTTGCGTTTACGCTCTACCACGGGCTTCGACATTATCACTCACGTTTCGATTCGTCTGCTGCAACTACCTGTTGTGTTGAATTTTGTTTCGGTGTCGCCACATCACGGCGCAGAACCGCACGTAAAACCTTGCGATCGCCAATTGCGACAACCACCGCAAAAACAGCAATGGCCGCTATTCCACCCAGCACACCGGCTCCAACGCTTTTGAGTATGGACGGCGCCTGGGACAACGTCCACTGCGTCACCTGCCAACCAACTCCCCCTGCGAGGGCCGCCACGATAAGGGTCACCATTGTGCGTCCCAGTCCCTGAAGCGCTCGGGCACCCACGGTGCGGCGTAGCCCCAGCAATAGCAGCACACCCGCGATGGTCATGCCAATCGATGACCCAATTCCTAGACCTTCCAGGGCAGTGACAATTGTGGCATTGTCGCCAAAATCCGTGCGCCATAAGATCGCCAGCCACGAGGCAATGATCACCGATACCCACCCGGTTGAGGTGGCGATCATGGCGGTACGCCCCTCTTCGGCGGCATATAAAACACGAGTGACGTGGGCGATGATCGCAAAACCCAATAACCCCGGTGCCATTAACACCAGCGCCGGCGCCAGGCCGGCCGGGACACCAGCATCGAGGGAGTTGAACAGCGCTTGGACAGCTGGAGCTGCTGCGACCAGCGCCACTGCTCCCGCACCAGAAACCAGCAGCACTGCGCGGGTGGAAGCCGCTGCCCCGGCGGCGTAGCCTTTCCAATCCCCGCCCTGGGCAAATTCCGCCAGCCGCGGGAATGCGGATGTGGCCAGCGGCACCGCCAGCACTGCATAGGGCAGGTTGTAGACAGTTTGGGCGTATAAGAACGTGGTGTGGGCCCCAACACCACCAAAACTATTTGCCAAAAGCATCGTGGCCACCACAGAAAGTTGCTGCGCCAAGAGCGCCCCCACCCCGGCACTGGCCAAATTAACAGCTCGGCGCGCCACCCCCGGGGGGAAGCGCCAGGTGAGCCGCAACCGCATTCCGGTGCGCCAACCAGGCACCAACAGGGGCAAGCTCATCGCAACCACACCCGCGGTCGTACCACCGCCTAGCCACAGCACAGCCGACCGGGTTGCCGCCACTGAATCGGCACCCAGTTGCGCGGATTCGTGCGCAAAAACTAGATAAGCACAAATGACCACAACGGAGGAAAGGATTGGTGCAAATACGGGCCAGAAAAACCGTTTATGGGCTTGGAGTACGCCTGTTACAACGATGCCGATCCCATAAAAAATAACCTGCGGCGCAAAGACGACCAGTAAGCGCGCCGCGAGGTCTTGCTGTTCGCCTGGAACCTGCATGAGTCCCGAAATGGGGCCAGCAAATAGTGCCATAACTGCTGCTAGCGGCACCAAGACTGTCAGCGCCCAGGTAAGGAGGGCCGAAGTGATTTGGTTTGCTTCAGATTGCCGTCGGGCCAGCAGCGGGCCCGCCAAGAGCGGCACTACCGCACCGGCAAGGGCCCCGCCCGCAGCTACCTCGTATAAAACATTGGGAACCGTGTTGGCGTTCGTATATGCCGTACCAATATCGGTTGAACCGACCGTGGAGGAAAAAACGAGCCAGCGGACGAAGCCGATGATGCGGCTGAAGGCGATAGTGATTGCCATCAGCAAAGCCCCGCTGGCTAGTCCGGTGCCAACCCGGCGCGGGCTCACCGGCGCCGGCCCCAGACGTCCACGGCTCGCAGCCACGGTGTGTTGTCTATGAACTTGCTAAAACTCCAGCGTTCCGAAGCGGCCGTCAATGCAATAACACCCAGGAGCGCGGTTTCCCGAACGACGCGCGGGGCACTAAAAGCAACTGTGGATCCCACGAGGGCGCCAAGAGCGTTAGCGCCCCCATCGCCGGCCATGGTTTCTTCCCCCAAGTCCTCGGGAGCTGCAGCCAGGCTGGAGCCGACAACTGCGCCGGCCAAACCGGATTCTGTGCTTATGAGGGCCAGTGGCAGACCAGCTGCGGTAGAAGCCTTCAACACCCGGCCCGGGCGCAAATCAAATAAATTAGCTAGGTTGGCGCTCGCGGCGATCAACGCCCCCTTACTGAGCACGTCTCGAACGCTGTCACTCCGCTCGCGGGCGAGAGCCGCAGCTGCCAGGGAAGCGGCGCCAATTCCTAAAATCTTAAGGCCCCCGGTGGTTAGTTTTCCGCGAGCCAGCGCTCCCACGTGGCCGCGCAGCCCTTTTTCTTCGGTTTGCTCAGCTAGGTCATCGATCACGCCGAATACCCCCGCTCCGCTAACCGCGAGCGCGCTGCTAATTTTGGTGCGCGGGGTGGCGCCAGCAACCAGTGCGCCCGTCACCAGCCCGGCTGCAATGGCCGGTCCTTCAAAAAGGGTGACAGTTTCACCGCGATGGTTTTGACGCTCCCATCGGGCCCGCCACTGCGCGGAGGTGCCAATGCCAGTTTCAGACCCGGCACGGGCTAGTTTTTGCCCCAGCCACCGGGTAATGAGACCGGCGGTCAACGCGCCCCGCAGGGCTCGATTTTTGCCACGCACGGTCAATTACTCTTCCTCATCCTCATCGCCATCGGCGCCGGCCCCCTGGGTGGAGCGGTCCCGGTCTTCTGCGTCGGTGCGCGGCAGCGAGCGGTCCGGAGCGTCCAGTTCGGTGCGTCCGGGCGCGATCACATCCGCATTGGCGCGCGAACCGTAGGCGTTTCCAGGTTCAGATACCGCATCAGCTAAAGCCAGCACGGCGGTGATTTGCCCCGTAAGGTGATCGACGCCGTCCACAGTTGTTACTATTCCCGCCCGGTTCGCCCGCAGTTGCGACAGGACATCTTCGCTTTCTTCCGCGCTACCGGCGACTACGACGCCCTCGGCGACATCTTCGAGTACGACCGCCAGTTCTGCGATCGATTCATTAAATGCCTCCAGTGCTTCGCGGGCCTCGGGATCTTCGGCATTGGCCGCCTGCGGGACGACGACCAAGATGAGGTCAGCTGGTGCAGTCTGCGCCGAGACCGGAGTGATCAGATCGGCCGAAACCAGTAGTTCTTGCAACATGGAGGCGTCTTCGCTGAGCTGGTCTGCATCGGTGTCACTGGGCGTAATAAGCAGCTGTCCCAGGGCGGTGGCCAGCTGTTCATCAACCCCGGCGCCCTCCTCGGGCTGGGGGTCTAGGTAGTCGTGCAGCGAAGAAACGAGCGAGGAACGAAATGAGCGCTGGCTGGGACTGGCCCAGGATTCCTCCAGGGCGAAGCGAGCCGTAATTTTACCGCCGGCTTGCTCGATCTGTTCCACGGTTCCATCAACGGACTGCTTTTCAACTCCCGGCGTATTGATCAGGGCAACGTTGCGGTCGGCGAGCAGGTCTTCTAGGAGGTCTTCGGAAATGGCCAGCGTAAAAGCGCGCTGCAGGTTCCCGTCCGCGCGCTCGTCTTCAAGTTGGTCGCGCAGTTCTGATTTTTCGGTGCGAAGTTGTTCGACCTGTCCGCTTAGTTGCGCCCCAATGGATTCTTTTAGCGGGCCCGCCCCCAACGCGATCCCGACGGCGAGTGCGAGGAACACGGAGATGAGCGAAACCACGTGGTAGCGAAAATCGATCACGGTTGAGTTCTCTCTGAAGTGGAGGGCGGGTACATGAAAATTTGTTTACGGAGCATCGGCCGGGCCCGTAGTTCCGAAGATATTAGACCAAGTCTGGGAGATAAATAAGAAAAAGTCGTCCATTCGGGCACCGAGAATCCCCAAAAGGGTTTGCCCGGCCGCGGTTGAGGCAATGGCAACGGACAGGGCTAGCAGGCCCGCTAAAACTAGGAGCGTCAACTGCACATTCGAGATGCGTTCGCGATATAGGCGGGAGACGCCCTTGGCATCGATGAGTTTAGAACCCACTCGCAGCCGCGTTAAGAAGGTGGAGGCCATCCCGGCTCGGCCCTTATCGAGGAACTCAATCAACGTGGCGTGAGTGCCCACTGCGACGATCAACTCCGCGCCCTTATCATCGGCCAGGAGCATTGCAACATCCTCACTCGTGCCGGTAGCGGGGAAAACCACCGGTGAGATGCCGAGGTCTTCCACCCGCGCAATGCCCGGCGCATTACCGTCCCGATAGGCGTGCACAACGATTTCGGCTCCGGAAAGTAGCGCCTTATCGGACACGGAGTCCATATCGCCAACGATCATGTCCGGTTTCCAGCCCGCCTCCAAAATGGCGTCGGCTCCCCCGTCAACGCCAATGAGGACGGGCCGGTACTCCCGCACGTAGTGGCGCAGCGTTACTAAGTCTTCCTTGTAGTGATAGCCGCGTACGACGATGAGGGCCTGGCGTCCTTCGAGATCGGTTTTCACATCCGGAACGCCCACACCGTCCAGCAGTAGTTCCCGCTCGCGCCGTAAATAATCCATCGTGTTGGCGGCAAACGCCTCCAGCTGAATGGCCAAGCCGTCGCGGGCTTCTTCCATCATGGTGGCCACCGATGCTTCGGTTTGGACTTCACCCTCGGCGATAATTTTGTCGCCGTCATAAACGGTGGCGTCCACAATGCGAATTTGGCGCCCCTCGGTCAAATTCATGACGTCTTGCCCCAGGTCGTCAATGAGGGGAATGCCAGCTTCGAGGAGAATTCCGGGGCCCAGGTTCGGGTAGCGCCCAGATGAGGAGGGGGCGGCATTAAGGACGGCGGCCGGTGCGCAGGCAACCAACCCTTCGGCTGATACTCGGTCAATATCGAGGTGGTCAATTACCGCGATATCGCCCGGCTCCAGGCGCTTTACCAGGGTTTTTGTGGATGCATCGATCCGAGCGGTACCGATGTTCCCCTCGGCTACCGGCTCTTGATTGTCGCGCCTACGGCGAAATGAGAATCTCATCACTGTTGATCGTCCCATGTCTTAGTCCGCCGCGGCGGCCAGGGCCAATAGTTCGGCAGCGTGTTGGCGCGCCGTTCCCGAGTCGGCCTGCCCCGAAAGCATGCGGGCTAGTTCAGTTACGCGCGCCTCATCCGTCACGCGCTGGACGGTAGTGGCGGTGGACGCGCCTGCGGCGGTTTCTTTCGTCACAACGAGGTGGTGATCGGCGAAGGCTGCCACCTGCGGCAGATGAGTGACCACCAAAACCTGGGAGTTGCGCGCCAGTTTGGCCAAGCGCCGGCCCACCTCCACCGCGGCTTGGCCGCCCACGCCGGCATCTACCTCGTCAAAGACAAAAGTGTGCTGCCTATCTAACCGGCGGGTAGCTAGCGCGACCTCAAGAGCGAGCATCACCCGGGACAGCTCGCCGCCGGATGCGCCCTGACCCAGCGGGCGAAGGGGAGCGCCGCGGTGGGCGGCGAGGAGGAAACTAATCTCATCGGCGCCGTGCGGGCCGCGCTCCACTGGCGTCAGTTCGACGGTGAACTGGGCATCGGGCATCGCCAGGGAGTGCAGTTCATTTGTGACCAGCTGTTGCAGCTCTTTGGCAGCCGTGGTGCGTAAGCGGGTCAGCTCAGCGGCGCTGGCTTCGAGTTGCGCATCGAGTTCTTTAAGTCGTGCTGCAAGCTCTTCGAGGCGCGCATCATCGCCATCCAGTTCTAAGAAGCGCTTTTGCGCATTTTCTGCCCAGGCTAAAAGTTCTTCACTGGACTCGGCCGCATGCTGGCGCAGCAAGCCCGTGATTAGTGCAAGACGCTCATGGGCCGCGGTCAACTCCCCCGGGTCCGTGTCGATATCAGCGCTATAGGAGGCCAAATCAGCAGCGAGATCTGCCACCAAATAACCAATTTCGGCTGCTCGCTTCGCATACTCGCCCAATTGCGGATCATGTTCCGCCGCGTCGGCGAGCGTTTTTCGCACATCTTCCACCGACAGCGCGATTCCCGGGCTGGCGGAACTGGCAACACCGGACTCGCCGATGCTGGTGCTACCGATGCTCGAGCTTGCGACGCCGGAGCTGGTGTCGCTGAGAAGCTGATGGGCCCGCTGCGCGGCGTGCAGTAGATCTTCGCTGTGAGTCAGTCGCTCAATTCGCTGCTTGAGCGTCTCTTCTTCGCCTGCCGAGATTTCCGCCTCCGCGATTTCCCCCAGTGCGGTGCGAAGCATCTGAGCTTCAGTTAAGCGCTGGGTGCGCTGGTCTTTAAGCTCGGCCAGTTCGGTGCCCACCGCGCCAAATTCCGACCAGGCGGCGCGGTAATCACGCAGCGCCGCTGCGAGGGTTTGCCCACCAAAATCGTCCAGCGCGGTGCGCTGCCGGGCGGCAGTGCGGAGTCGAATCTGGTCAGATTGCCCGTGGACGGTTACCAGTTCTTGGGCAATTTCGCCCAGCACGGCCTGCGGAACACTGCGCCCCCCTAAAAAGGCCCGGCTGCGTCCGCCCGCAACGACGGAGCGGGAAATGAGCAGTTCATCATCATCGAGTTCACCGCCGACATCTTCGACGCGGTTTCGAATCAGCGCATCTTGCAGCGCTAATCGGCCTTCTACATAGGCGCGCTGCGCGCCGGCGCGCACCTCTTTGGGGTCGGCTTTCTCCCCCAGGATCAAGCCCAGACCGGTCAATAGCATGGTTTTTCCGGCTCCGGTCTCTCCGGTGATGACGCTCAATCCGGGCCCTAGTTCCAGTACCGCGCGATCGATAACGCCCAGATCTGCAATGCGAATTTCAGTAAAACTCATGCCCCGCGCCGCCGTCCGCGCCAGCCCACCACGGGCAGGTCGAATTTCTGCACGAGCCGGTCCGTAAATGGCCCCTGGGATAGCCGGGCCAGGCGCACCGATTTGTCTCCGCGGCGGATCTGCAGCTGCGTACCTGGCGCGATGTCCACCAGGCGGCGCCCATCGCAGGACAACAGCGCCCATCCCTTATTTTCGGCGATCACGTCCACAGTGAGCACCGAGGATGGTCCCACCACGAGCGGGCGGGCAAATAGCGCGTGCGCGGCCAATGGCACAAGTAGTAGCGCATCTACGTCGGGCCAGATGATGGGCCCGCCGGCGGAAAAGGCGTGCGCAGTTGATCCCGTTGCGGTAGCGACCACGACGCCATCACACCCAAACGAGGACAGCGGTTGTTGATCCACGCCCAGCACCACCTCGAGCATGTGCTCCCGGGCGGCTTTTTCGACCGTCGCCTCGTTTAACGCCCAGGTACGCGTTGTAGAGCCGTCGGGGGCGATTGCGGTCACGTCCAGGGTATTGCGTTCCTCGACCGCGTAGTCGCGCGCAACTACCCGGGCAACTGCTTCTTCAATGTCTTCGCGTTCCTTCTCGGCCAGAAATCCGATGTGCCCTAAATTGATTCCCAGCAGTGGCACCCCCGCATCGCGCACCAGCTCCGCGGCACGCAAAATCGTGCCATCTCCACCAAGAACAACGCCCAGTTCCGTGGCGGGTGCTTCCTCGTCTTGCTCCAGCCAGCGCACTTGGTTCCCCGAGTTCGCCAGCGCGGCCTGCAAGACGGGATTAGGATCACCGGTAGCGGCCTGGCCGTCGACTACGATTGGCAAAATACTGGCGGCGACGAGTAGTTCAATTACCTCTACCGCGGCCTCGACCGCCTCGGTGCGACCAGTATGGACAACGACTAGCACCTGGCGTTGATTCATCGGCTTGGTCCTTCCGCTACGGCACGTTCAACTGCGGCGCTTAAGTCTTCTTCCGTCAAAATTCCGGAGTGGTTCGCGGCCTTTGTTGCTGCAGGTGCCAGATCCTGGCTGCCCCTGGTTAACCATAGAAAATATTCCACATTCCCGCTCGGGCCGGGTAGTGGACTTGCCACAACATCTTTAGTGCCAAGGCCCAATTCAGTTGCGTATTGCGCCACGCTGAGAACCGACTCGATCCGCAACTGCGGTGATTTCACCACACCACCAGAGCCCAACCGCTCCCGGCCTACTTCGAACTGTGGCTTTACCATAAGCACTAGATCACATGTCTTCGCGGCGCAGCGAACCAGAGCGGGTAAGACCGTCTTAAGTGAAATAAATGACAGATCCGATACCACAATTTCGGGCAGCCAGGGCAGATCGGCTGGCTCCAAGGCGCGAATGTTGGTGCGGTCAAGTACGGTAACGCGCTCGTCTTGTTGCAGGCTCCACGCCAGTTGGCCATAGCCGACGTCGGCGGCCACGACGTGTTTGGCACCGCGCCGGAGCAAAACATCGGTGAAACCGCCGGTGGATGCGCCCGCGTCCAGACAATTCTTCTGGGCAACGTCCAATCCCCGCTGCTGGAATCTATCGAGCGCGCCGGCGAGTTTGTGGCCACCGCGTGAGACGTATTCCACTGCACCGCCAGCGGGGGGCGTGACGACCACTGCTGCGGAGCGCTCCACCATCGTGGTTCCCTTGGTTGCCACGGTTTTGCCCACCAGGACGCGACCGGCGGCAATTAGGTCAGCGGCATGCTGGCGCGAGCGGGCTAATTCGCGCCGCACCAGTTCTTTATCCAGCCGCTCTCTGCGCACCACCTTGGGTTAATCCTCCGCCCGTGAAAGGTGGCCCTGCAGTAGTTCCTGGACCTCTTCTAAGGCAGAGACCTCGGCGGCTAATGAATCAAAATGCGTGTCTTGCACCGCCGTAACTGCCGCGAAAATATTGTTGGCCATCGTTTCTTCGCGTTGGGTTGCGTCCCCGCCGTTGTTCCTGCCTGCTTCTTGATTCATCTGCCACCTCCATCAGCTGCTACCAAACATCTCCACGCTACCGCGCTACTTTGGTCGCAGATTACAGCCTGGGGATAGTAGTGAAATCTACGCTCTCGCCCCGGTCAATCTCATGCCACACCGCGGCGCACAAAGCACGGACCGCGTCCAACCAGGCTTCGGATCCTCGCGTAGGTGGCGCCACTTGGCTGAGTTGAATTTCACCGGCAACAACTTGGGCCCGGGCATCGCCACATACCCACAAATTATCCTGCTGGTGCGGCGCCGGGTGCGCCTGCAATAGGCCGCGCAGGTC
>JAJYRW010000046.1 GCA_021793895.1 Actinomycetes bacterium | reverse complement strand
ACGTTCAGGTTGGAGGCGGTGTCGTTGTTGTCAGCAAATACTTCCTGCTGCGCTTCATCGGACATCAGCCAGGAGATGAAGTCCCAGGCCTGGGCGACGTTTTCAGAACTCGAGGAGATACCGATCGCATCGCCACCGAGGAAAGTGGAGCCGTTGCCCTCGATGCCGGGGATTGGTGCCACCCCAACTTCGAAGTCATTTTCTTCGAACATGCCGGTTACCGCGGTGTATGGGTAGGGCATGACACCAATCTTTCCTTCTTGGAAGGGAGCGGTCCAGGTGGCGCCTGTTTCTTCGCGGGAACCCGCACCCAGGCCGTTTTCGGTCTCGGCGAGTTCGCGGTAGGCGGCGTACACCTGCTTGGCGACATCGCTCGACAGCGCCGCTTCGGTGCCGTCGGTGTTGATTACATCTTCACCGCTGGCCCACATTGTCGGCAGAAGTTTGAAAACGAGTGCTCCACCGGATTGTCCGGCGAGGTAGCTTCCGGCAACGCCTGGTTCGTCAAGTGCGGCGACTGCCTTTGCCTGCTCAACGAATTCGCCCAGGTTCGTCGGGCCCGATTCGGGGTCAAGGCCGGCTTCTTCGTACAGGTCCTTATTCCAGACCATCACAGAAATATCGGTCACGAAGGGGAGGGTGTGCATCTGCCCATCGACGGTCGTGCCGGCATCGATGTGGCCCTGTTGCAGATCGTCTTTAACATCGAGATTGGAGATCTGCTCAGTCAGATCGGTGAAGATTCCCTGCTCGGTCCAGTACGGGATCCGCACGACGTCACCGGCGAGAATGTCGGGGAGGCTGTCAGTTTGGGCAGCAGAACCGACCATGCCCTCGACATCGTCGTTGGGCAGAATTTCTAGTTCGATCTGGTTTTCGTGGCTGGCGTTATAAGCCTCGACAGCGTTGATTGCCTGGGCTTCGAGCGGGGCTCGCGTCCACATTTTCAGCGTGGTGCCATCGTCTACCGCCTCGACCGAGCCGTTATCTCCGCCGCCGCCGTTTGATCCGTTGCCCCCGTCACTGGAGGAACAGGCCGTCACGCCTAGCAGTAAGACGCTGGCCGCAAGGGCCGCAGCGCGGAAGCTGACCTTCTTGGATGTCGTCATTGAACTTTCCTTACGTCGTTGTGTAACGAATCCGGGCCGGGCGGACCAACTTCACGCGTATTTTGCTTCCCGCCCGCACGCCACCTGGCGTTGTGAAAATTACCGAAAGCGTTATTAGTATTTTCACATCGCCCTCAACGCAAGTCAAGGCTGAGTTTCGAGCCTCGCCTATTTCCGCCGATTCCTGCAGGAATGGCAACCAAGATCACCTAATAATGGGGCGCGCAATGCCCCGCGTCCGACGGGCATTACCGAAAGCGTTTCAGGAAATCAGGCCGGCAGTTTCGTTGGACATTAGGTGCGCCACGACCGTGCGAGCGCGATGAAGAGGTCGTTGGCTTCCTGTTCGCCAATGGATACGCGCACCCCATCCCCCGCGAAGGGGCGTACCAATATGCCTGCTTCTTGCGCCGCCTGCGCAAACTCCAGCGTGCGCTCGCCCAGCGGTAGCCAAACAAAATTGCCCTGCGCCTGCGGAATATCCCATCCCGCCGCCTGCAGAGCCTGCACAACCCGGTCCCGTTCATAAACCACCGCGTTTACGCGTGAAAGCAGTTCCGACTCTGCTTCGTCTTCCAAAGACGCGAGCGCCGCTGCTTGTGCGATACCGGAAACCCCGAAGGGCGTGGAAACGCTCCGAATGGCCTCCGCGATTTCGGGGCGCGCCACCGCATATCCCACTCGCAAGTTCGCCAACCCGTAGGCCTTGGAAAATGTGCGCAACAGCACCAAATTTGGGTACTCGCGCAGCAGGGCGGAACCGTCCGGAACTTCGGTGTCGCGCACAAACTCCACATAGGCCTCGTCCAGCACGACCAAAAGATCATTTGGGACGGCGTCCAGCAGCTCCCGTAGCTCCGTCGCGTGAACGACGGGTCCAGTGGGATTATTCGGGGAACACACGAGGATCGCGCGGGTGCGGTCGGTGACTGCGGCGGCCATTGCTTTTAAGTCATGACGGGCATCAGGTGTTAAAGGTACCGGCACCGCGGTCGCACCGGTGATCCCGACCGCGATCGGATAGGCCTCAAAGGAGCGCCACGCGAAAATTACTTCATCACCCTCGCCGGCCACGGCGCTCAGGATTTGCTGCAGCACGGCAACTGATCCCGTTGAGACCACAATGCCAGACGCCCCGACGGGGCCGGTTCCATCGACATCAAAGCGGGCACCCAGAGCCTGTGCGACGGGAGCCGCGGTCACGTGCGGGTACCGGTTGAGGGAAGTGGCGGCGTCCCTAATTACCTCCTGCACGCTGGGCAGGGGCGTGAAAGCAGTTTCATTAGAAGAGAGTTTGAACAGGGAGCTTTCGTCCACACCGGCCCCCGCGACATAGCGGGGCAGGCCGCGGACCGAGGAACGAATGCGGACCGGTTGCGAAACTGCTTCACGCTTTTCACTCATGTTCCAAGCATCCCATCTCATTTCGTGGCACCATCAACGCATGAGGTTTTTAGTGAAAACAGCCGTGATCGCGGTCTCCATTTGGCTGACCACGCTCATTGTCTCCGGCGTTGAAGTTGAAACATCGCATGATTCCGGGTGGGAAACCGTTCTGACCTTCCTGGTGATCGGCCTGATTTTCACGCTCGTCAACGCGATCGTCAAGCCAATCGTAAAGGTGTTGACCTTCCCGCTCTTCATATTGACGTTTGGCTTATTCACCCTCGTGGTGAACGCGCTCATGCTGCTGCTCACATCGTGGATCTCCTCGCACACCGACTTCGGTCTGCATGTTGATGGATTCTGGTGGGCGGTAGGCGGATCGATCGTGATCTCGCTGTTCAGCTTCGTGATTTCGGCGGTAGTCGACCGCGAATAAGGGCGGCTCACTCTTTCCGATCCGGCGGTATCTTCTCGACCCGGTACACCTCCCGCTGGGAGATGGTTCCCGGTCCCCCCAGTGCGGCTGCCCCGACTTTGCGCGCCCGGTTCAGGTCCGGGTCGTTCAGGCCAACTACGCGGCGCGCCGTTTTTACGTAGGTATCCATGCTGTGCGCGTCAGCGACCGCGTGCGGAACGTCAACCTCCAGGACTTTGGCGGCATCGGTCACAATTTCGGTCTGATTGCTCCGCCCAACCGGGGGCGCCATGTCCAGGGCGGGAACGAAATCTTCCCGGTGACTGAAATTGAGGTATTCGGTGGCGGCGGGCAGGCCACGCTCCTGCGGACCCTTAATAGTGAGCCCATCGATTTTCAGCAGTTCGGTGGGTGAACCAAAAGTAGTCACGAGCACGACGTCAAATTTGGCTCGAATCTCGGGATCAGTGCTGAGATTGATCGCATCCATGCCTCCCTTGCTGTGGCCGCTCAATACGAGGTCGGTCCCTTGCGGCACGTCCATGTCCAACAAAATCTGCTTCATCGCCAGTGTTTGTTCAGTTTCTAGCCCCTGGACCGCCTGCACGTTCCCCTTAGCGTCATTGGGGTGGGTCTTGTGCAGGCCGGCGTGCGCCATGCCGGGAAAGAATCCGAGCACCGCCTGGGTGCCGTCAAAGTGGGTGAGCGTCTCGACCTCGATCTGCGAAGCCCGGTTATCGCCATTCTCCGGGTATTGGTCGGCCACTCGTTGCGCTAGATCGGCTGGGTTCTGGGGCGGATCCGCACCTGAAATTGTGGCCACCCGCGTGGTCGCCACCTCTTGGAGGCCGGTCAGATCGGCTGCCTGGGCCACAGCGTCTATTTCGCTTAAGACCAGCGTGTGCAGTCCGCCGGCCAACGCGGGGCTCATTACCGCGTGCATAAAGAGATAGGAGTGGACCTGGAAATGCCCCTTGGCGCCCTCGAATATTCCATACAGGATTGCCGCGAATTCCTCCCCGGTATACCGGCCACCTAGAGCCTCCTCGCCGGTCAATACCGCGACGATGTGTTGTAAGACGGCCGTGGAGTTTTCGTCGTTGCCAAGCCAATTCACAATCACTCCAGTCATGGGGAAGGAAACCTCGACGGCTCCGGCCAGCACCCCGCGCATGTCCCCGCCACTTATCGCCGCATGCGTGCCTAAAAGCGATCCAAGAAAGTACGTGCGCGCGGTCGACAGGGGGTCGCTTGGCCCATTAGTTGCCGCGTACTCGGCAGCGAGTTTCACTAGGGCCCGAGCCATTCCGCGGCCAAGCTTCCTGCCGCGCTCGAAACTGGCAGCTATTTCGGCTTCCTGATCCGCATAGCGGTGGGACACTTCAACTAGCAGGTCGGAGAGCTCAACCGTTTTGCTTTGCACTGCGGCGATGGTGGGCGGGGAGAAACGCGCGTCTTCGATGGCATTCTCAACGCCCCGCCAGGTAAGGGCCGGGTCTCCGGTGGGTAAATCGAAGGGGAAGTTAGCTCCGAAGGAGAATGCGGGCGAGCGAAATAGGAGATTGAGGGCGTTTTCACTATTTTCCAGCTTCTGCGCGGCCTCATCGAGCAGCTTTGCAGCAGCCTCTATGCTCTCGGAGTCAATTTTCATCGAGGTCCGCGAACCGATAATCGCAATATCGTCAGTGTCCGCACGGGTGGGCGTGCTGTTCAACTGGCTAGCCCTGTCGTCTGCAGGTAGTGCCGGGCGGCGTCCTCGGCCTGGAAATGTCGTTGCAGCGCGCCGCCCACGTCCGTCACGCGCTGCTCGCAGCGCCACACATTTGTCTCGCCGGCCCCCACTTCCCTGGCGGCCGCTTCTCCCGCCCGGGATTGCCAAGTCTTTGTGTGCGCCAGCGCACGGCGATACAAATCAAGCGCCGCTTCCATTTCCCGCTGGGCGGCGTCAAAATAGTCCAGCAATTGCTGCTGTTGCGCGGTGGGCGCATAACAAAGGATGTGGTTCATAAAAATGAACCTATGTTTTTAGCCTCCGGCCGCGGTCAAAGGTGCGGAAGGCTGCGCATTTTCGCGCCGATTAGGCGCTGTGGATCACTGGCGGTTTCGAAGTGTAATTAGTAGTCCCGCAAGGAATGACACAACAGCTAGCGTGAGAAAGGTGATGCCGAGGGGTGAAAAGATATTTTCCTCACGCATTTGAGCCTCCGCTTCGTAGCCCTCGAGAATCGCGGCTACTGCGAAAGTGGTAGCAAACAAGGCAGCGGCGCCATAAAAAACACGGGAGATTATGGCCCCGGGCCCGCCAGACTCACCATTCACGGATTACAACCCTCTCTGAAATTTCCTAACTCATTTATGCGATTACATGATGCGGCTGGGAAATTGACCTCCCTGAATGCGGCTCAGTGTAGTTCGTTTCCGCGCGCGCGAGCCTCGCGCTCCCGCTTCAGACCCAAATTTTTGAGACCATGGGCGCATGTCACGTCGATATACCGTTAACTATGTCTGCTCTGGAAACATCTGCCGCTCCCCAATTGGTGAAGTGATTTTGCGAGCCATGCTCGAAGACGCGGGGCTGGGGGATCGCGTCGAAGTGGTCTCTTCTGGCACCGGAAACTGGCACGTCGGGGACCCCGCGGATCCCCGCACCGTCGATATTCTCGAAAAATATGGATATGACGGCTCCGCCCACCGCGCAGCAGAGTTCAACACCAACTCATTTGCTGACTACGACCTAATTCTTGCCGCCGACTACGGGCACGAACGGGCCCTAAAGCGCTGGGCGCGCACCGATGACAACCGCGCCAAAATTCATATGGCCCGCTCATTTGATCCTGCAGCCGTCGAAAGCGGCGATTTGGAAATCCCCGACCCCTACCTCGGGGAGCAGGAGGACTTCGAAACAGTGGTGGCACAGGTCGTTGCCGCCAATAAGGGGATTGTCGAACATATTCGCGCTGAGCTGGATGAGTAACCTGACACCCGAGACCCACCACCGCCCTCAGCCTGGAAGACTAAACACCATGCCACGCGTGAAATTTGCTGACGTTGATCCTGCCATTTCTCTTGGTCCCCTCGATGGTCGTTACCGCAAAGCGGTTGCGCCGCTGGTCGACCACCTCTCCGAAGCAGCTTTAAACCGCGAGCGCATCCACGTCGAAGTTGAGTGGCTCATTCACCTGGCCAATTCCGGCGCAGTTCCCGGCGTAGCACGACTTACGGACGCCGATTGCGCCTATTTACGTGCAATTGTCACCAATTTTGGGCCCGAGCAAATAGCGGAGCTGGCCGATATCGAGCGCGAGACCGTGCACGATGTTAAGGCCGTTGAATACTTCATTCAGCGCCGCCTGAATGCGGCGGATGCCGAGGTGGGTGCGGACTCGAAACTGCCCGAGTTAACAGAACTGGTTCACTTCGCGTGCACCTCTGAAGACATCAATAACCTGTCATATGCGCTCATGGTGCGCGACGCCGTCCACAATGTGTGGCTGCCAGCCGCGCGCAAGATGCGGGAACAGCTAGTCGAGATGGCGCGCGAATTTGCAGAGATTCCACTGCTGTCACGCACGCACGGCCAGGCCGCAACTCCCTCAACGCTGGGTAAGGAGCTTGGCGTGTTGGCGTTCCGACTCGGCCGGCAGTTGAAGCGCATTGAGAGCACTGAGATTTTGGGCAAGATTAACGGCGCCACAGGCACCTATGGCGCGCACGTGGCTGCCGTTCCGGAGACGAATTGGCCGGAAATTTCCCGCACATTCGTGGAACATTTGGGGCTGACGTGGAATCCACTGACCACGCAGATTGAGTCGCATGATTGGCAGGCCGAGTTGTATGCGGATGTGGCGCGGTTTAATCGCGTGCTACACAACTTGACGACTGATATGTGGACCTACATTTCGTTGGGCTACTTTAAGCAGCAGCTCGCCGCCCACGGTTCCACCGGGTCTTCGACCATGCCCCATAAGGTGAATCCCATCCGCTTCGAAAATGCCGAAGCGAACCTGGAATTATCGTGCGCCCTGCTCGATTCGCTCGGCGCCACGCTCGTTACGAGCCGGCTGCAACGTGATCTGACTGACTCCACGACACAGCGCAATATCGGCACGGCATTTGGCCACTCGTTGCTGGCGATCGACAACGTCGCACGCGGGCTCGACGGAGTCGACCCCGACCCGGCGGTCATGGCTGCCGATCTCGATGCGAACTGGGAAGTTTTGGGTGAGCCGGTCCAGTCGGCGATGCGTGCGGCAGCCGCCGCCGGCGTTACCGGCATGGAAAACCCGTATGAGCGCTTAAAAGAACTCACGCGCGGTCGTCGCATTGATGGCGATGCCATGCGCGAGTTCATTCGCGGTCTAGGACTGCCGCAGGAAACCGAGGAGCGTTTGGCCGCCTTGACTCCCGCTACCTACACCGGGTTGGCCGCCCAAATCGTCACCGACTACCTGGAGTGATCAGCGCTTGAGCGCTCCCCCAATACCCCGCCCCGCGATATACAAACTGCTGCTGATCGGCCTCGCGGCTGGCCTGCTGTCCGGTCTGCTCGGCGTGGGCGGCGGCGTGATCATTGTTCCGCTGTTGGCGCTTTGGCTCGCTTTTCCGCAAAAAATGGCGCAGGCCACCTCTCTCGTCGCTATTTTTCTTGCCGCTATTTCTGGGGCCGTCTCCTATGGATTGGGCGGCGAAGTCCTCATTATTCCCGCCCTCATCATTGCGGTGGCAGGCATTATCGGGACATTTATCGGCGCGTGGTTACTGCACCGGATGGCCGAGCATCAGGTTCAAATGCTGTTCGTGGTCATCTTGGTATTTGCGGCCGTACGCATGGCCTGGGGGTCCGACTCTGGCGGCGGTGTGGGCCTCGAAACATTTGGTCCCTGGCACTACGTCGGGTTCACGCTAGCGGGGCTGGCAATGGGAACGCTGTCATCCCTGGTGGGCGTGGGCGGCGGAATCGTGCTGGTCCCCACCCTGGTGTTTCTGATGGGAATTGGCTCCCATATCGCCCAAGGAACCTCGCTGCTGGTCATGATTCCGGTGGCATTTGCCGGTGCGTGGCGCAACTCGCGCCACGGTTACGTCAACTGGCGGACCGGCATCTGGATCGGCGGGGCCGGCGTTGTCGGCGCGGCCCTGGGCTCATTTTTTGCGCTCGAACTGCCGGAAGTTTGGCTCCAGCGCGGGTTCGCCCTGCTCCTGCTGTACTCGGCCTACCGGCTGCTGCGCCGCATTCGCGTCACCCCGCGGCGCGACAAGTAAGCCTCCGTCACAGCACCTCCCCGCCGCAGCACCCTCGGCCGCAATGCCCCTGAAGTGATCGAAGTCACGCTGCCGCGCACTTGCACCTATACCCTACCGGGGTATGGTAAAAGCATGAGTAATGCGAGCGAACCCACACCACCGGGCTATACGGACGAAAAGACCGCTTTCTTACGCCGCATGCGACGCATCGAAGGCCAGGTCCGGGGCATCACGCGCATGATTGACGAAGACGTCTACTGCATTGACGTCCTGACCCAGGTGGCGGCCGTGACAAAGGCTTTGCAGGCTGTAAGTATCGGCCTGGTGGAGGAGCACCTCGGGCACTGCGTTCTAACCGCTGCCCAGTCCTCCCCGGAAGAAGGAAATGAAAAATTGCGCGAAGCAACTGAGGCCATTGCCCGGTTGGTTCGTTCCTAAGGACTCAGGAGTTCACCATGATCACCACCAAAATCAACGTCGCCGGAATGACGTGCCAAAACTGCGTCGACCACGTGACGGAAGAGCTCGAAGAAATTCCGGGCATTGTCTCGATCGACATTCAGCTCGGCGAAGAAGATGATCCGACGGTCGTACGGGTCACCAGCGAAGACCGCATTGCAGACGACGTTCTCGAAGCAGCAATCGATGAAGCAGGATATGAAGTAGTTAGCTAATGACTAAGCAGACAGTTGACCCCGCCACTTTCACTCCGGCAGCGGACCCGGTCGTAGAGCTCGACCTGGCCGTCTCGGGTATGACGTGTTCCTCGTGTGTGGCGCGCGTCGAAAAGCGCTTAACGCGCCTTCCAGGGGTCACTGCCACGGTCAACTTGGCGACCGAAAGCGCACACGTAACCGTGCATGCACCCACCACCGGTGATGGCGAAGTGACCGATGACGAAGCCATCGTCGCGGCCGTCGCAAAAGCCGGTTACAGCGCCTCCATCACGCGCCGCCAGGACTTCACCGACCCCACAAATGCCGGCAGTTACACCACGGCCGCGGAATATGACACCTCCAATCCGGAGGGAGATGCCGCGACTGCGCTACGCAAACGCCTAATCATCTCGGTCATATTGACGGCGCCCGTAGCGCTCTTATCGATGGTCCCGCTGCTGCAGTTCCCGGGCTGGCAGTGGGTCATCGCTGTGCTCACACTGCCCGTCGTCACCTGGGGCGCTTGGCCCTTCCACCGCGCGGCCGCTCGCGCCGCACGCTACGGCTCTTCGACGATGGACACCCTCGTTTCGCTCGGAGTCACCGCCGCCACTCTGTGGTCGCTGTGGGCGCTGCTGTGGGGCGGGGCCGGCGAGATCGGCATGAGAATGTCGATGACGCTCTTCCCGAGAT
>JAJYRW010000045.1 GCA_021793895.1 Actinomycetes bacterium | reverse complement strand
CGTACGGATGTGGGGGATGCGCCTGTGGTTGCACTCCACCGCCTCCAAGCGCCAGCAAGAAATTGAGCGCGAACTGCCCGACTTTTTAGATGTCTTGGGCGTCACGGTTGCCGCGGGCCTGTCATTTCGGCAAGCCATAGAGAGAATTTCAGACCACCATGACGGCCCCATGGGTGAAGAAATGCGCACCGTTTTGGACGAAATGCAGGTCGGAGTGCCCCGCCGCGAGGCGCTCGTGGGTTTGCGAGACCGCAACCAGTCCGAAGCCCTCGCCAGCGTGGTGACCGCGCTGTTGCAGGCCGAAGAGCTGGGTGTTCCGCTGCAAGATGCCCTGCAAGACATCTCCCAGGACGCTCGGCGCGAGCACGCCCAGGCGATGAAGGTAGCGGCCGCGAAAGCCGCGCCCAAGATCTCCGTTGTGGTTACGACCACGATTTTGCCCGCGGCGCTCTTGCTGGTGGGATCGGCGCTCCTCATGGCCAATGCTGACGTCTTAAAGGGCGTGTTCTAGATGGCTCCCCAAGACACGAACGTGCAGGCAATCACCGGCATTGTTCGGCTGCTGTGCCATGTGCGCTTGGGGATGCTGGTTTTGGCACTGATTGCCCTGTTTACTGCGGATGACGAACTGTGGGCACCGGGCGCGATTGTCATTGTGCTGGCGCTTCCCGCCTCATACTTTCCCGCCCGAAACTGGCGCAGCCGCGGTGAGCGCATTTCCCGCTCCGGAATCTTACTTTCCTGCGATCTGGTTTTGACGGCGCTGGTGATTACGATGACCGGTGGCAGTCAGTTCGTCTACCTTTACGCCATCGCCACCGCTGCACTCTATGGCGCAATCATGCCGCTGATTTTGGCTGTGGGGATGGCCGGCATGCTCGGGTTAATGTTTTTGGCTGATGGTCAGTGGGACGAGCCCGGCTCGCAGTGGATCATTTCCATAACGATCGCTCTGGTGGTGCCGGTCTTTGCGTTCGCCGGGCACGCCATGGCTTCCGGTTTGCGCTCCAATGCAATTGCTCAACGCCGCCATTTGGAACTCAAACAAGACGAAATCCGCTTTAAAGAACGCACGCGGGTGGCCCGAGACATTCACGA
This sequence comes from Actinomycetes bacterium, assembly GCA_021793895.1. Next base: position 8,492 of record JAJYRW010000045.1, on the reverse strand, counting down.
TACGGTCGCCGGAGACCTGGCCGGGGCGCTGATGCTCAGTTCGTCCTTGCACACCAAGTTGGTGCAGCAAGATGCCGATGAGCGCACGATCGCGATCGCCGCCGAAATTAAGCAGGCCTGTGAAACGGCCCACGCCGATACACGCGCCGCGCTAGATCAGCTTCGGCAATCGGAAACGCCGCTGGCCGAAAAATTAGTACTCATTTGTGACAGTTGGCCCGGGCGGCTCGATACGGCCGTGACGCACAACATTGATGCCAAGCTCAATGACCTGCCGGATGAACTCGGCAAAGATCTGTGCTTGATCATGCGGGAGCTGCTCGAGAATGTGCGCAAGCACGCCAACGCCTCGCAGGTGCACATTGAAGCAGCCGTGCGCGATAACCAGTGCGTTGTTGAGGTGAAAGACAACGGCCGGGAGCAGGGACGCTTTCGGGCCCGTCGAGCGACGCCCGTGCTAGAAACAGCTGGACGGAATTCCGCCTCGGGCGGGAGTGGGTCGGCGGTGACCTCAGACGGCAGGAGTGGCTCGGCGGTGACCTCAGGCAGCGGGGTTGAAGTGGCGGCGCCTTCAGCCAGCGGGGGCTATGGGCTCACCGGAATTCGCGAGCGGCTGGCCACGCACGGGGGGCAATTCCACTTCGATTCCGCTGGCAAGGCGGGCGCCCACGCACAGGTCGTGGTTCCACTGAAAGAGGTATCGCAAACGTGAGAGTTCTCATTGTTGATGACAACAAGCTAATTCGCATGGGGTTGCGGGTCTCATTGGAGACGCAGAACGACGTCAGTGAGATCTTCGAGGCGGAAAATGGCCAAGCTGCGATCGAGATCGCATCAAAAGGCGCCGTAGACATCACGATCTTAGATGTCTCAATGCCGGTAATGGGCGGCTTGGAGGCCTTGGAAGCCTTAGTGCAGCACTGCCCCGTGGTGATGCTCACCAATGAAGACGACGGCGCCATCGTGGCGGAAGCGATGCAAAAGGGCGCCAGCGGCTACATCGTGCACGGATCCCTGGACCCGGCCGCCATTGTGGGAGGACTGCAAACCTGCATCGCGGGAGGAACGATCACGGCGGGGCTGCCCGTGTGGTCGCTGGCGGGACCGCCGGATGGGACGCTTGAGGCTACAGCCCGCCAGAGCGAATCCGCGGCCAGCACGCCGGAGTCCGCAGCCAAAGAGTTCGCGCCGCTATCACCACCCGCCCGCGAGGCCGATCTGACCCAGCGCGAGCGCGAAGTAATGGAGGCTATCGCCCAGGGTCTGGGCAACCAAGACATTGCGCGCCAGTTCTACTTAAGCGAAAAGACGGTCAAGAATCACGTCAACCGAATTTTCAGCAAGCTCGAGGTCACGTCCCGGGCCCAGGCCGTTGCACTGTGGTTGCGGCATAGGTCCCCGGTCCCAGATCAAAGATAGGCCCAACATGGGCCCACAGGTTCTAGTAACTGGGCCCGCCGGCTCCGTAACGTTAACCACGTAATCGAGAAAACACATCAGTTTGTGGGCGTCTCAAACCACAGGCAAGTTATTACAAGGAGAGACATGTTCAACACATTTGGCGTTAAGGCACTCCAGACCAAGCTGGCCATTACCGGGTTCATTGCGGGCGCATACGGCCGCGTTGCTGACCGTCGCGAGACCGGCCAGGGTGCTGTTGAGTACGTGGGCATCGTTCTGGTTGCCGCCGCCATTGTGGGCGCGCTGATCATCTGGGGCCCGCAGCTTGCCAACATTATCAAGGCGAAGATCACGACAGCAGTAAGCGGTCTCTAAACATCCATTTAGGACTGTGCGTGCATGGGGTGGCTGGATAACTCCGGCCACCCCATTGCTGAATCGCAGCGCGGAGCGCCATGAGCAAACTCGTGGACATCTAGATCGTCATATGGCGTCCAGATAGCACCGCAGCAATGCAGGGGAAAGCGGCTTGGGGCAACAGCCGCCGAATTCAACTTTCAGCCTTAGCTTCCAGTTTTGGGTCAAGCTTTTAGTTCAGGAAAGAACATGACTGGTTTACGTGCAAGATTACGGCAAAACGGTAATGAAGCCGGAGCCGGAACCCTAGAATATCTGGGGATCATCCTCTTTGCTGGACTTCTGGTCGCCGGGCTCGTAATGAGCGCGACCCCGATTGGCAACCAACTGGCAGCCAAACTCTGCGAGGCCTTTGGCACCTCTTGTGGGGCGGATGCCGGCGGTGGGGACGCTGAGCAAAAAGAGCCACCCAAGCGGGCCTGCGAACAACAAGCCAGCACGGTCGAGGGTGGCTTTAGCGGCGGCATTTTGTATGTCAACGGGGACCGGAGCCGCGCGGTAACCACAACTGAAATGTCCGACGGTACGTTCACCGTCGAGGTGGTTGACGATGGCGGTCTCGGCGCCTCCTATAGCCCCGCCGGTAGTGCAAACGTCGAAATTGCGATTGGCGAAACCTTCGACATTGGCCTTGGATACAATGCGAGTGTCGGCGGCAACCTAGTTGCCGGAAACGGCGAAGAGTATCACTTCGACAGCCGTGAAGATGCTGAAGATTTCGTCGCGTACATCGGACGTAAAACAGTGGCGGACGGTTTCAGCATGGCCACATCGCACGACCCAATTTTCGGACCAGTATTTGACTGGGGCGGCAAGGGCGTTAACTGGGTCATCAATAAGTTCAAGGGGTATGACCCACCTGACTCTTCGGACGTCAGTTACTACTACGGCGGCGTCGAAGGCTATGGCAGTGCAAACGGGAACGCGCTCATTGCGGGCGGTAGTGGTGAGATCAGCCAAGAAACCGTGCTCGGCATGAAGGTCGATCACAATTCAGGCGAAACTACTGCCTACATCGATATCTCCGGTAGTGTTGAAGGTGAAGCCCATCTGGGATGGTCCTCCCGCAACGCCAACACCGGTGCCGGCGGGCACTTCAACGGTGAGATTGGCGTCGTCTTAGAGACCACCGTCGATTCTGATGGCAAGCTCACCAACATTTCAGTCATTGAATCGGGCGGGTTAGAGTATGGCGAGAACGTACGCGAAAACCTCGGAATCACCGATGAAGCCACGCAGGAAGGCAATGGGCACCGCGTTCAGGTTGACGTTCCCGTCACTGACGCGAACCGGGAGGAAATGTTAGACGTCATTGCAACCGTAACGCAGCCGGGCTCCCCGATCGACAAGGCTGAGCGCATGGCCGAGGCAGCGGAGAGCTTCCACAACCACGTGGAACAAAACGGTGACATTACCTATGAACAGCTCAACACGGACTCCTCCAATATCTTCTCCATGGCCCTAAGCGGAAAAATTCCGGTGCTAGGCGTCGGAGCAAACTTTGGTATAGATTCAAGCCGGTCCGAATCTGAGGTCGTAGACGCCAAATACTTGACGCCGGATGGATGGGAAACTTGGGACGCATGCTTGGACTAAGAAAGCTCGGCGCTGCAGCGCTGCTAGCGGTCCTCGCCTTAGCGGGCTGTTCGAGCGCGGAAGGGACAGACGTGGAACCCACGCAGGCTCTGCCAGATAAGCCGGTGAAGATCGACTCTCTTAAAGAGTTATCGGGCGCCACGAAGTACGCCACCAACGGCGTCTCGCTGCAGATTCCCGACCAGATGGAAATCTTGAATGAGGAAATCGGCGGCACGGAACCCGGTGACGTAACTCAGGTGTCCTTTGCCCTGCCCGGAGCTGATCGGGCCTCAATCATCTTGACCATCGAGCCCATGCCCAGTGCGGATGAGAAGAACGCCGAGTTCAGTGCGCTGGCGATGGAAAACACCATCAACATCAACGGTGTGGGCTCCGAGATTGAAAAGAGCGTTTTAGATTGGCCCGATTTGGGGCCCGGCGCTGCTTTGAGCGCGAACTTGCAGGTGGAGTTCAACGGCGTCGAAACCGAGCGGGAGACTTTTACCGCAATAGTGGCAGTTGAAGACCTGCTTGTGAGCGTTTCGGCCGAGACCGAAATGGGCGAGCTCGAAGGTTCAGACGCAATGCAAGCTTTGCGCACCCTAAGAATTGAGCCCGATGCGCTCTGAATTGCATTGGCGCCCCATCGCGGGGTTCATCGGCCTGGACCTGATCACCTACCTGGTGCTCTACCTGCTGGTGCTGCCACCACTTGAACCCGCCGCGCGCGCAGCCGACCCGATCTTGATGGAGGCCACCAGCTACGTCTTGACGGCGGTGCGCATCGGATTTATCGGCGCGATTGTGGCTCGTTGGGTTCGCACCAAGCACGGTCTGATGACCCGCAGCGAGGCGATCCCCACCATCGTGGTGGCCGCGGGTTTGAGCTGGCTGATCCAAATGGCACTCAATTTCTTTATTGACCTGGCCATGGGCGGTTTGGCGTGGGACTGGGCATATCTGCTGGCACTGCTGCAGTGGGTGAGCTTTGGTCTGGTTGGCGCGCTATTCGTTTCCCCCGGCCCTTCTGAAAGTGAGGACGACGTCATTCCCTTCCGATTTTCCGCTCGGTCTGAGCGAGGTGCTGCCTCGCTATTTTTGGTCCCCACGATCGCGATTCTCGTAGGCGCGAGTTTGGCCGTGATTGTGATTATGGGATCAGCGACAAACAGTCGCCGCGCCGCGGATACGGCGGCAGATGCGGCTGCGCTCGCTGCCGGCAAGGTGTGGAAAGACACGCTGCACGGCAAATTCTCGGCGGCTCTTTCGGCCGGTGACGGCCACGATTTTTGGGGGCTGGTCGGAACTTCCTTGAGTTACGGGCTTCCCTATAACGCAATGCAGTCAGCCGCATCGGACTACGCCCAGCGCAATGACTCTGAGGTCGTTGGTTTCAGCGTTGATGAACGCCGCGCTGCGGTCACCGTTCAGGTGCGTCACGCCAGTGATTCCACGGGTGAAACGGAGTACCGCACCTCGATGGCAGAAAGCTCGCTGGCATTCCACTCGGGCCTGTGTAACGAGTGGGGCACCATTGGCTACAAAATTGACGGTGTGTGCGTCACATCTTCCCCGGAAGATGAGGCAGAAGACGATTCGAACGACGAATCCGATGGGGAAGACCCCGGCGACGACGAAGAGGATGAATCCTTCGAGTTGCCAACCGGGTTAAGTGACTGGAACGTCTCAGTTGTTTTAACCGACGCCGGCTAAAAAATTAACCGAGGCCGGTAAAAACCGGCATGATCGGTTCGAGGTCCTTGCCGACGCGCATCTGTTGATTGCGTGCAGATACCATCGCAGAGGAACACGGCCAAGGCCGGTCGTGCCAAAGCGATAAACGGAAGGGCGGAGCAGGGTGGACCTGTTCGAATACCAAGCGCGCGACATGTTCGAGCGCTACGAAGTCCCGGTGCTGGGTGGCTTACTTGCCAGCACCCCCGAAGAGGCTGTGGCAGCCGCTGAGAAGCTCGGGGGAGGGACAGTCGTTGTAAAGGCACAAGTCAAAATTGGCGGCCGCGGAAAAGCCGGTGGCGTCAAACTGGCGCACTCCCCGCAGGAGGCGGGCGAGAAGGCCGGTGAGATCCTCGGTATGGATATTAAGGGCCACACCGTGCACGCCGTCATGATTGCCGAGGGCGCACAAATCGCTGAGGAGTACTACTTCTCCCTACTGCTGGACCGCGCCAACCGCAACTACCTGGCCATGGCCAGCGTCGAGGGCGGGATGGACATCGAGCAGCTCGCGGTGGAGCGCCCCGAAGCGCTCGCCAAGGTTCCCGTTGACCCCAACGTCGGCATTGATGAGGCCAAGGCGCGCGAAATCGTGCAGCAGGCCAATTTCGCCCCTGACGTGGCGGAGCAAATAGTGCCGGTGCTGCAAAAACTCTCCAACGTGTACACGGAAGAAGACGCCACGCTGGTTGAGGTTAACCCGCTGGTGCGCACCGAGGATAGCAAGATCATCGCGCTTGATGGCAAAGTCTCAATTGACGAGAATGCCGCTTTTCGCCAGCCCCACCACGCCGAACTAGAAGATGAGTCGGCCACCGATCCCCTGGAAATTAAGGCAAAAGAAAAAGACCTGAACTACGTCAAACTCGATGGCAACGTGGGTGTTATCGGAAACGGTGCGGGCCTGGTGATGTCCACGCTCGACGTCGTTGCCTACGCCGGCGAAGACTTCGGCGGGGTCAAGCCCGCAAACTTCCTCGACATTGGTGGGGGAGCCTCGGCTGACGTCATGGCCGCGGGACTGGAAGTTATTTTGGGGGACCCGCAGGTTAAATCCGTATTCGTGAACGTCTTTGGTGGCATCACCGCATGCGACCAGGTAGCTACCGGAATCGTGCAAGCCCTGCGCATGCTCGAAGACCGCGGTGAAAAGACCGATAAGCCACTCGTGGTCCGCCTCGATGGCAATAACGTGGTCGCGGGGCGTCAGATTCTGGATGAAGCCGCTCACCCGGCCGTGACCCTGGAAGAAACGATGGACGGTGCGGCTGCACGCGCCGCCGAACTGGCGCATGAAGTGTTGAAGGGCTGAGCGAGAAAAACAATGGCTATTTTTATTAATGAAGATTCCAAGGTCATCGTCCAGGGCATGACGGGCTCGGAGGGCCAAAAGCACACCGCGCGCATGCTGGCATCCGGCACCAACATCGTGGGTGGTGTCAATCCCCGCAAGGCCGGTACGGCCGTCGACTTTGAGATTAGCGATGAAAAGCGCTCCATCCCCGTCTACGGCACCGTCGCGGAAGCGATGGCGGAAACCGGTGCGGATGTTTCCGTGGTGTTTGTGCCACCAGCTTTCACTAAGTCCGCCGTTGTCGAGGCCATCAACGCCGCAATGCCGCTGACCGTCATCATTACCGAGGGCATTCCCGTCAAAGACACCGCCGAGTTCTACGCGCTGGCGGCAGAAAAAGGGGTGCGCCTGGTGGGCCCGAACTGCCCCGGCGTTATCTCGCCCGGAAAGTCCAATGTCGGCATCATTCCCGCCGATATCACCGGACCGGGCAAAATTGGTCTGGTCTCGAAGTCCGGAACCCTGACCTACCAGATGATGTACGAGTTGCGAGACTTCGGCTTTTCTACCTGCGTTGGTATTGGCGGCGACCCCGTCATTGGCACCACCCACATCGACGCGCTGGCCGCATTTGAAGCCGATCCCGAGACTGAAGCAATCGTCATGATCGGTGAAATCGGGGGCGATGCTGAAGAGCGCGCCGCCGAATACATCGAGGCAAACCTCACCAAGCCGGTGGTTGGATACGTCGCCGGTTTCACCGCACCCGAAGGCAAAACTATGGGCCACGCCGGCGCGATTGTCTCCGGCTCTTCCGGCACCGCACAGGCCAAGCAGGAAGCGCTGGAAGCCGCCGGAGTCAAGGTCGGCAAGACACCGAGCGAAACCGCTGAACTCATGCGGCAAATCCTCAGCTCGTAGTCGATCCTGCGTACCTAAATCATGTCCAAGACCGGGGCGCGCCGCGTTGTCACCACTGACTCCGCGCGCGCCTCGCGTCGGGGCGGGCGCCTACTTAGTGGCGGTCGCGGCCCATCTCGATGGCGCAACTGGCGGGTGGGTCTGGGCCCCGCCGTAGGCGGGATCATCGCCGCAATACAGGCCGTATTCATCACGTTCCTCACCATTACCGTCCCGGCAGTTGCCACCTACGTCGCCACCAGCGGTAACCCCGACCTGGCCGAAACCGCGTGGTGGGATGCCCTCCACGTCGGCACCGACATCTGGCTCCTAGGGCATGGCGGGACCACAATTTTGGACGGCGCACTGGTCACCGCAGTCCCGCTCGGCATTTCTTTTCTCGCTTTATTAGCCACCTCGGGCACTTTTCGGCGCACCCTGTCACCCACCGCTGGGGCCTGGCTCATGGCCGTGGTCACTTACCCGCTCGCCCTGGTGTTGCTGGGAGCTATTTTCGCCTCCCATGCGGGGCGCGCCGGGTTGTGGCGGGCGGGACTGGGCGCGCTCGCATTGGCCCTAATTGGCGTGACAACGGGTCTTTTCCGGCATGCCGGCGGCCCCGACTGGGAACGGCTCAAACCGCGCTGGGCCTCCCGCATTCCCGCGCCACTAATTACCGCTGCCCGGGGCGGAGTGCTGGCTATTTCCGCCCTGGTGCTGGCCGCCGGAGTCGTTGCCGGCTGGTGGATCTTCCAGGGGCAAGGCGCCATCGGGGACGTCTTGGTGGGTTTGGGCGGGGACTGGTTATCAATCTTTGTGCTCGGTGCCGCGCAGCTGCTACTGGCCCCAAACCTGGTTGTGTGGGCGCTGGCCTGGCTCTCCGGAGCCGGCTTTGCCGTGGGCGAAGGCACACTTTGGGCGCCAGATGCGGTCTTTACAGGGCCGCTCCCGGCCCTGCCAATTTTTGGAGCCCTGCCGCAGCCCGATTCTTTTTTACCGGGCAACTGGATTTACGTGGTGGTCGCGGCCATCGGCGTACTGGCGGTGATCCCCACCGTGCGGCGCCACCGCAATCTGGCCTGGTACTGGTCCCTGGCGGTGGCTGTAACTGCGGCGGTTATTGCCGCACTGGGCGCGCTGGTCCTGAGCGGGCTCGCGTCGGGCTCCC
>JAJYRW010000044.1 GCA_021793895.1 Actinomycetes bacterium | reverse complement strand
GCTGGGATTAACTTTCACATTCCCGAAATAGGACCCCCAAGTGATCACCGCCACCGCCCTGCGCAAAGTTTTTCCCGGTAATAAGCACCGCGCAGAAGTCCACGCCCTGGCCGGCATCGATTTGACCGTTCCCGCTGGCGTTATCCACGGGATCGTTGGCCAATCCGGTGCCGGAAAATCCACGCTGATCCGCTGCCTGACCGCGCTGGAGCGCCCGACATCTGGATCGGTCACCGTCGATGGCCAAGAGCTGACGAACCTGGCCGAAACCGATCTGCGCGCGGCCCGCCGCCGCATCGGAGTTGTGTTCCAGCACGTCCATTTACTCGAACAGCGCACCGCCCTGGCCAACATCGCCCAGCCGCTGGCCATTGTCGGAGTTCCCCGCGCGCAGCGCGCACAGCGTGCCCGAGACCTGCTTGAACTCGTTGGCTTGCAGGGGCGAGAGGGCGCGTACCCCTCCGAACTCTCGGGCGGGCAGCGGCAGCGCGTTGGCATCGCCCGGGCCCTGGCCGCCGAACCGCCCGTCCTACTCCTGGATGAGCCCACCTCCGCGCTGGATGGACAAACCACCCGCCAGGTCCTCGAGCTCGTCCGCGAACTGCGCAAGCGCCTGGGAATCACAGTCGTCATCATCACCCACGAAATGTCCGTGGTGCGCGAAGTCTGCGACACCGTCTCACTCATCGAAGCCGGCAAAATCACCCAAGAGGGCGCGGTCGCTGATGTGGTCCAAGACGGCACCACCCCACTTGGCCGGGCCTTGGTTCCCGCACCAGAAATAATTTTGGACGACGTCCCGCCCCTTTTAGAATTTTCGTTCACCTCGCGTAACAGCGACATTGGGCAAACGCTGCAATCTGTCACCGGAATTACCGGAACCGAAATCTTGTCGGCAACGGTCGAAACCCTGGGTGGGGAACAGGTCGCCCGAGTACAGCTGGCCGTAACTGACGCCGAAAGCGCTGGGGGAGTGGGCGCCGTCCAAAATCGATTGGCCGCGGCCGGAGTGCAGGTGACGTCATGATCGAGTGGTTCCAGGAGGTCTTTTCGAACCCCGCGATCAGTCAGAAGCTGCCCGAGGCGACGTTCGAGACTCTCGCCATGACGCTGGGTTCCGGTTTCTTCGCCGCGGTGGGCGGTTTGCCGCTGGGCGTGATTTTGTACGCCACGAGCGCGACCGGGATTCGGCCGCAGCGCACCGTGAACGCGGTAGTGGGCACGATCGTCAATATTGGGCGATCCATTCCATTTTTGATTTTGGTCATTGCGATTATTCCGTTCACGCGTTTCGTCGTGGGAACGTCGATCGGTTGGCAGGCCGCGACCTTGCCGCTGGCGATTGGGGCAATCCCGTTTTATGCCCGGCTGGTGGAGCAGTCGCTGCGCGAAGTGAGCCCCGCGACGATTGATGCGGTGCGCGTGCAGGGGGCGACGCGAATGCAACTTTGTTGGACGCTGGTGCGCGAGTCGCTGCCGTCGCTGGTGAGCGGTTTGACCGTGACCGTTGTGACGCTTGTGTCCTACACCGTGATGGCGGGCGCCGTGGGTGGCGGCGGGCTGGGCCAGTTGGCGATGAACTACGGCTATTCCCGCTTTTCGGGCGAAGTGATGCTCGTGACTGTCGTGGTCATTGTGTTGATCGTCCAGGGATTGCAATTCATTGGCGATCGAATGTCGCGCCTTATAGATCACCGGTAACGCCGGTTTTGCCGGTTGACACCGGCTACTCGACCCCCGGGCCGCAAGGTCCAAAAATCCGGGCGCTAGTGCCCAAAATTTGGGTGTTTTTGCCCACCGGGCGCCTTCGCCCAACATAATCCGGCATTCCGCCCAAAAACACAGGGCATTTGCCTCAAACCGCGGGGCAGGTCGCCCCGAACTAACAAAAAGGAAAAATCATGTTGAAAAACTCTCGTCGCACGCTGCTGGCCTTGCCAGTCGTTGCTGCTTTAACCCTGTCCCTGGCGGCTTGTGGCTCAGACTCGGACGACAGCGCGAGCGCTGCAGGTGACTCGGGCGCCTCCGGTGCTTCCGGAAGCGATGGCGATACCGCAAGCGGCGATATTGAGACCATTCGCATCGGAGCTTCGCCAAACCCGCACGCCAAGATCTTGGAATTCGTGAACGACGAATTGGCCGCCGATGCGGGCATCGAGCTCGAAATCGAGACCTATGACGATTACGTGCTGCCGAATCGGGCGCTGTTTGAGGGTGACTTGGACGCGAATTTCTTCCAGCATCTTCCGTATTTTGAAGCCCAGGTGGAGGAACACGGCTTTGAGTTTGATCACTTCCCTGGGATTCACATCGAGCCTTATGCGCTGTATTCCACGCAGCATGACGCGGTGGCGGACATACCTGATGGCGCGCAAATCGGTGTGACGAATGACCCCGCCAACCAGGCGCGCACGTTGAAATTGCTCGCCCAGGATGGCTTAATCACGCTCGATGAGGCCGCCGGGGACGAGGCCAGCATCTTTGACGTGACGGACAACCCGCACGACTTTGACTTCGTGGAACTCGCCCCGGAACAGTTGGTCCACTCGCTCGATGACGTCGACGCGGCCGTGATTAACGGAAACTTCGCGCTCGAGGCGGATCTCAACCCCACCGTTGATGGCCTCTTGCTTGAGGACGGCAAGGACAACCCGTACGCGAACCTCGTAGCGTTCCGCAGCGAGGACGCGGATTCACAGGCACTGCAGACGTTAGACGAACTGCTGCGTTCTGAGGAAACTCGGACGTTTATTGAGGAGAACTGGGACTCGGGCGAGATTATCCCCGCGTTCTAGTTTTTAAGCAGGGGCGTGGGGGCAGGTGTGGGGCTGGATGCGGTGGCATCTGGCTCCACACCTAGACGATGCCGTAGAGCCGGTCGCCGGCATCTCCCAATCCGGGAACGATGTAGGCATCCTCGTTCAGTCTTTCGTCTAGCGCGGCTGTCACGACCGTTACGTTTGCCCGGTCACCGATAGCGGCTTCCAAAGTTTTCACGCCCTCAGGTGCCGCGACGAGACAAATGCACACAACGTCGCGCGCGTCACGTTCCAGCAGGTATTCAATCGAGGCCACCAGAGTGTGCCCGGTTGCCAGCATCGGATCTACGACGAAGCACTGGCGTCCTGAGAGGTTTTCGGGCATCCGATTGGCATAGGTAATCGCTTCTAGGGTTTGCTCATCGCGGACGAGCCCCAGAAAACCGACCTCGGCGGTTGGCAACAGCCGGGTCATGCCGTCCAACATTCCTAGACCCGCGCGCAAAATAGGCACGACGATCGGCCGGGGGCTGGCCAGTTTCTTCCCCGTCGTCGCGGAGACGGGCGTCTCGAGCTCTACATCTTCGATGTTGACGTCGCGCGTGGCTTCATAGGCCAAGAGCGTGACGAGTTCATCAACGAGAAGGCGAAACGTCGGCGAGGTTGTGTTCTTATCGCGCAACACAGTGAGCTTATGGGCAACGAGGGGGTGATCTACTACCAACAGGCGCATATGCAAAAACTACCGCGAATCAGACACGATAGGCACGTGACCAAGGCCGTGATTTTCCCATGAGACCTATTGACCCGTCAGATGACGCCGCAATGCGGGCGGCAATCGATCAGGCCCGACACGCCCTAACGACTTCAGATGTTCCCATTGGGGCGGTTGTTTTAAATGACGCCGGCGAGATTGTTGGGACGGGTTTCAACGCGCGCGAGGCGGAAAAAGATCCGACGGCGCACGCGGAACTACTCGCTTTGCGTCAAGCCGCTTCTGTGTTGGGGAGCTGGCGCCTGGATGGCTGCACGCTCGCGGTGACGTTGGAACCGTGCACGATGTGCGCCGGTGCGATTGTGCTGGCTCGGGTGCCGCGGCTCGTGTTCGGAGCGTGGGATCCAAAAGCGGGAGCGTGCGGATCGATGCGCGATGTCGTGCGCGACCGGCGCCTGAACCACACCGTCGAAGTAATTGGGGGCGTGCGGGAGGCCGAATGCGCACAGTTGCTGGATGCCTTTTTCGCCGATCAGCGAATCCGCCCACGGAGCGGTTCAGAGCGCGAAAACTAGGCATATGGCAGGTATAGGCCGTACACGAGGGAAAGAAAAATTAGTGTCTATTTAGGGTCAGCGAAAATTTTGACTCCAAAAAGTAGACCTGATTTGGGCGTGGCAGGCGCAGCGGAGTAGGCTTTCCAGCGGTGACGTGTCCGAGTGGCCGAAGGAACGTGCCTCGAAAGCACGAGCGGGGGCAACTCCGCCGGGGGTTCAAATCCCCCCGTCACCGCGTTGTGATGAGTCGCGTGATGCTTTACAGACGCGATCGCGTGATCACTTACAGAGTTTGCCCCGGTTCCGCAACTTGCTTTTCGGAGCCGGGGCTTTGCTGTGCCTAAACGAGTCCCTACTGAGTCAACATAGGCGCGGTCACTAGACTAAGCCGCTAGTCTTAACCGTCAATAAGAAATAACCGCCAACAAGAAAACGGAGTCACCGGTGCTCGCTCATGTCCGCCGCTCAAGAAAAAAGTTCGTCGTTCCCCTCGCAATTGGTGCGACTCTTGCCTTAAGTGGCTGTGGTGCAAGCGGCGCTGATGTTTCGCCCGAGGGGCAAATTGACTACGCGTGCGCCCTGATCGACGACGTCAAAGAAAAGCGCACGGCTCCGGATGATTGGGGTACACCTATTGGCGACGACGCGGATCCGGCCATAATTCAGGCTGCATCGGCTGCCGCGCTCGCCGGGGCGATGACCGGTGGCGGCAGCGAATCCTCTGCGGCGATGGGGGAGGCTGCGATGGATGTTTTGCAATCGGTCTCACGGGCGCAAATGGAATCAATGCAAGAAGGCGTCGACGCCTTCGCGCAAGCCTGCTCCGACCGTTAGTCCGGCTGCGGCGGGTAGGCTTGTTCGGCCCGCTCGGGCTGCCTCGTGCGCAACGCCTGCCCGGCCGCTAGGGCCATACCGCGCTCTTAAGCGCCCTTGCGTTTTTGAGTCTTCTTTGCGGCAGGCTTTTTAGCTGTCGTCTTCTTTGCAGCAGACTTCTTAGCAGCAGACTTCTTCGGGGCTGTTTTCTTTTCAGTAGTTTTCTGTGCGGAGCTCTGCTTCGAGTCCGTCTTCTTAGCCGTGCCCTCTTCTTCAGCAGCGGCTTCTTCTTCGGCCGGTGTAGTGGCCGCCCCTCGATCAATGCTGCGCCGCAATGCATCCATCAGGTCGATCACCTTGCCATGTTCTGGCTCGGAGTCCCCCTCGCCAAACGTCGCCGCCGTATCGACGGCCTCGCCCTCTTCTAATTTCGCCTCTACCAGTTGCCGCAACTGCACCTGGTATTCATCCTCAAACTCCTCTGGATCAAAATCCCCAGTCATGTGATCGACCAGCGCCGAAGCCAAATCCTTCTCTTTACTGGTCAACTCCACCGCTTCCAAGTCCGGACTCTCCACCGCCCGCACCTCATCGGGCCAGGTCATGGACTGCAATACCAAATCCCCCTCGCGCACGCGCAGCACACCAAGACGCGTTTTTTGCCGCAGGGCAAAAGTCACAATCGCGGTGCGATTCGTTTCTTGCAAAGTATGGAGCAGTAGCGCATACGCCTTCGCCGCCTTCGAATCGGGCTTCAAGTAATAGCTGCCGTCAAGCGTTATGAGATCAATCTGCTCCGCGGGCACAAATCGCACAACATCAATCTCGCCGCGCGCCGCCGCTGGCAACTCTTTTAGATCTTCGTCCGTAATGATTACGGTCGTCGATCCGTCGTCATATGCGCGTTGAATGTGTTTAAAATCCACCAGTTCGCCGCAAATTTCACAGTGCCGCTCATAGCGGATGCGCCCGTGATCCTTGTCATGGACTTGATGCAGCCGCAGGTCATGCTCGCGCACGGCGGTGTAGGCCTTGACCGGCACGTTCACAAGCCCAAACGCAATCGAGCCACTCCAAATTGCTCTCATCCCCCCCCAGGGAACCCATCTAGCGCCAACTTCGCAACCGGTGGCGCGAAAACTCGCCGCTGGATTCCACCGGCGCAGCGCCTGGGGTCAACCGGTGGCAACAACTGCGCGCACAGCCGAAGATGAAAAGGAAGCGCCCCACCGCCGCAACGCCGAAGGAGGCAAGCCATGCCCAGCAACGAACTAGTCGGACGCGACCTGCACCTGACGAACCTCGATAAAGTCATGTACCCGGCGACCGGGACCACCAAGGGCGCGGTCATCGACTACTACATCCAAGTCGCGCTCCACCTCACCCCTCTGGCCGCCGACCGCCCCGTCACGCGCAAACGCTGGGTCCACGGCGTTGGAACAGCGGAAAACCCCGGCACGGTCTTCTTCCGCAAAGACCTCGAAGAAGGCACACCCGGATGGGTCCCGCGCATCAAGTACCGTCACAAAACCACCACCAATATCTATCCGCTTGCTTCCGAACCCGCCGTTTTAGCGTGGTTTGGCCAGCTTGCTGCACTCGAACTCCACGTACCGCAGTGGCAAATTAAGGACGACGGCACGCGCCTGAATCCCGACCGTTTCGTTCTTGATTTGGATCCCGGGCCCGGTGCGGGGCTCGAGCAGTGCGTCGAGGTCGCGTTCTTGTGTAAAGAGATTTTGGACGATATGGAACTGCGCACTATTCCAGTCACCTCCGGCTCGAAAGGCTTGCACCTATACGCCGAACTTGATGGCGCAGTCTCTTCGGAAGACGCGAGCGCGGTCGCGCGTGAATTGGCCCGCGCGATTGAATCCCGCCGTCCCGATTTGGCGGTTTCGAGTATGCGCAAGGAACTGCGCGGCGGGAAAGTGCTGGTGGACTGGAGCCAAAATAACGCCGCGAAAACAACAATTTGCCCCTATTCCCTGCGCGGAAGGCCGCGCCCCACCGTGGCGGCGCCGCGGACGTGGGAGGAACTAGGCGTCCCTGATTTAAAACAGCTCACCTTTCGACAAGTTCTTGACCGGCTTGATGCCGGCATTGAACCGATGACCGTCTTTGGGCATGCCCCGAAAATAGTTAGCCCCCATCCGGCCCAGGAACCCGATAAATTAGACATTTACCGGTCCAAACGCGATCCAAAGCGCACTCCAGAACCGGTACCGCACGCGAGTAAAAACAGTCCCGTGCGCCAGCGCGAAATCCAAGAAAGCGATGCGCCGATCTTCGTGATTCAGCGGCACGACGCCAGCCGGCTCCACTGGGATTTTCGACTTGAACACGAGGGTGTGCTCGTCTCCTGGGCAGTCCCGAAAGGGCCGCCGCTGCAAACCAAAACCAATCGGCTCGCCGTCCATACTGAAGATCATCCCATGTCTTATGCCACGTTCGAGGGCGAAATTCCCCAGGGTGAATATGGTGGTGGCACGGTGGAAATTTGGGACACCGGCACGATCGAAATTGAAAAGTGGCGTGAGGGAAAAGAAGTCATCGCAGTGCTGCATGGCAGCGCAGATGGCGGGCTGGGAGGGGTTTCGCGCCGGTATACCTGCTTAGACGCATATTTGTGCACAGACCTACCTCCTTTCAACTGGAATCACACGTCAGCACCACCTCCAATTCGTTCTAGAGAAATACCCTCTGGTGCCCAACTCCTTCCCCTCCTTTTAAGGGCTGCACTTGTGCCCGAAAGGCGACAGAACAAGATTTGTTGTTGACAATAGTTTTTACCGTTGATTAGTGTGTTGGCATGAGTGAAACACAACAACTCCAAGTACGCGCTACCGACCTGACTGATGCAGATCAAGCGCGGCTCCTTGCCCCGAAACTGAAAGCTTTGGCCGATGAGACGCGTTTGACCATTATGTTGCTGCTAGCTCAGCGGCCACACACCGTCAGCGAGCTCCAAGAAGCCACCCAGTTGGAACAGACCTTGATTAGTTACCATCTGGCCCCGTTGCGTGAACAGGAATTGATTAGTGTCACTGCTCGTGGCCGGGCCAATGTATACACCCTGTGCTGCGATCAGCTTGGTGAACCGGTACGGTGGCTGGCCACACTTGCCACCTTGACCCCGCAAGGCGCTGCCGCTTGCTGCGTTGATGATCCCGGCGATGCCACGGATTCGCGCGTATGAATACGTGGACAGAAACGCTACGCACCTTTGGCATCATTACCGTGGAGCTGGTGGTGCTGTTTCTGGCGATTTCATTCGTGGTAGCCCTACTGAATCGCAAGCTTGGTCCTACGCGCATCCAGTCGTGGCTTACCGGTGGCCGTGTGATCGGTCCGCTCAAAGGGGCAAGCCTTGGAGCTTTGACCCCATTTTGCTCCTGCTCGACCCTACCGATGCTGGTAGGCATGCTAAAAGCCGGGGTGCCGTTTGCTACCGCCACAGCTTTTTTAGTAGCTAGCCCTTTGTTGAATCCCATAATTATCGGTGCTGTGGGATTGCTGTTTGGTTGGAGTATCGCCGCGGGTTACGGGGTCGTCACTTTTCTTGGCACATTGCTGGTGGCTGCCCTCTGGGACCGCCTGGGACTGCAGAAATACCTGAAAAAAGTCCGCGTCGAAGGTGAACAGACAACCACTCAACCCTGGGCTGGGATGCGGGCGGAGGCGCCGGGAGCGTGGCGTCAGGCCTTAGCAGATTTCCGTCCTTTGGTTGTGCCAATGCTGCTAGGCGTCACCATTGGGGCGGTGATTTACGGTAGTGTCCCGGAGTCATTTGTGGCTACCGTAGCCGGACCCGATAATCCACTGGCTATTCCCGTGGCAGCCATCATTGGCATCCCGTTATATGTCCGCGCTGAGGCGGCATTACCTATCGGAGTAGCCCTGACTACAGCAGGTGTTGGGCTTGGCCCAGTCTTTGCCCTCATCATTGGTGGGGCAGGGGCCAGTATTCCAGAAGTCAGCATGCTGTCTGCATTATTTAAACCCCGACTACTAATCGCGTTTCTGGTGTCCATCCTCACGGTGGCCATTGCCGGCGGGTTCCTCATTCCGCTATTTACCTAACAATCAAACCGTTTCAACGAAAGGAACACATCATGGCAAAGAAAAACATCCTATCGCGGATATTCGGATCCAATAAACCGGCTGATGACTGCTGTAGCGTCAATATCGTCGCCGAGGAAGAAGGAACTTCACAGCAGCCTGAAACCGCCAGCATTCAAAGTCCCGAATCCACCTCCCAGAACACAAACTAACCCCAATCCCAGACCACGGACACAACCTGTGGTCTGGGATTTTTTGCTGAAAGATGCGAAGTGAACAGGGTTGACATGGTCATGATTGGTGGCGCCTAACAATACGGCTGAGAACCCTTCAAGCCCCGATCGGAGAAGCGGGTGGGGCTGATACAGACTGGGAACCTGTTCGTGAAACTGACCTGCGAGTGACCGGACCTATCCTGCCAGAAATCAGATCCCGAGCTACCCGACAAGAATCTCACGAAATGTCAATATGGGTATACCGAGTGTGACGTGGTCGGTGGTACGCTGCTCCGAAAGGATGACCCTTCGGGTTGCAGCTTCTTGGTTGCACGAGGGTTGTGCTGGCGATGATCAGCCAGACCCATGCACCAAGGAGCCGGGGATATGAATAGCCCACCTTTAGTCTCACGTATAGCGGAGCTTCTGCTGGCTGGTCCGCGTGGTCGGAGATTGTTATTAGAGTATGCGCTGGAGACTGAGCTGCAACGCAATCCGGTAGAT
>JAJYRW010000043.1 GCA_021793895.1 Actinomycetes bacterium | reverse complement strand
TTCTCAGCCTCGATACCGCCCCGCCCCTGGTGACTGCGCGCACCGATGCGATGGGCCTGGTGGCAAATCTCTACTACGCCCTTACGGGCCGCTGGCCCAGTACGCTTCCCCCCGGCGTGCACATTGCCGATCTGGAGCAAGCACCGGTTGTGGCCGGATCGCCGGCCCCGCCCGCCGAGTTGAGCGCGGGAATCCCCAATGACTTGGACACTTTGTGTACCGTTACGTTCGGCCCGAATAATGATGGGCCACATTCCGCATCCGAGGTTGCCCGGGAACTGGCGCCCTGGCCCGAAATTTCGACGGTGGATCCCCTAATAATGGCTGATGAAAATTTACCTCCCGATGTGGCGCCAGCGCCCCCTACTGCCCCATCCGCTCCCCAGCGGGAATCCTTCCGTGACCGGCTAGAAGCCGCGCCACCGGCCACGGGGCCGCAGCGCACCACCGTGGGAGTACGTCCCTCGAACGCTCCGCGTTTCACGCAGGGAACTGGCCGCGGTGCGCCCGCGGTTTTTCCCGGTCCGGCCCCACTGGCCGCCGCTTCAGCAGGTGCAGGAAAGACCGCCAGCACAGCGCAAAAATCGCAAAAGCCCCCATTTAATCCCACCCCCTGGGTACTGGGTGTGGTGGTTATCACCGTCATCATTGCCGTCGTTTTGGCCTTCCAGACTCTTTCCGCCCCGCTCACCCCGCGTGAACCCGCCGCAACTCCTCCGCCAGCTCCAGTCGAGCCCTCTGAGTCACCCACGCAGTCCGCCGAGCCGGAAGAACCAGAAGAATCTGAGGAGGAAGATGAGTCAGATTCAAAAGAACCGCTAACTCCGGTATATATCGACAGCGTGGAAGAGGTCGATCCGGACGGTGATGGCCAACACCCAGAACAGCAACACCTCGCCATTGATGGAGACTCCGATACCTATTGGAACTCGCAGTGGTTCGTAGACCCGGCCATCCCGGGACGCTCCGGTATCGGTTTGGCTGTGACGCTGGAAGAGACTTCAGAAATCTCCCAAGTGCGCGTCAATATAGATGGGGAGGGCGGTCAAATTGAAATTCGGGATACCGATAACGAA
Organism: Actinomycetes bacterium; assembly: GCA_021793895.1. Next base: position 8,606 of record JAJYRW010000043.1, on the reverse strand, counting down.
GACCCCGGTGGTGGCGATCTGTTAGCTGATGGCGCCGCCGATGGGGATACGGTCTTTGAATTCGACAGCGTGGAATTAGACACTTTCGTGATCTGGGTAACAGAATTGCCGGTAGATAGTCAGGGCAATAACCGCATATCGATCGCAGAAATTAGCGTAAAGTGACGCGGAACCGAGCCGGGAAGTTTTTCACGGTTACCGGTGTTGACCCTAGTGGTTATTCGGCAATTTGGTTGCCAGATCAAGCCCGCAACTAAGGATGATGTGAAGAACGTTGAGCACCACACCGGTTAACTCCGAAGTTTCTGCCCCAATTCGCGATGTAGTGATCGTCGGTTCCGGTCCGGCCGGCTGGACCGCCGCTGTGTACGCCGCCCGCGCGAGCCTCACACCACTGGTGATCGCTGGATCAGTCACTGCCGGCGGTGCGCTGATGAACACCACGGATGTCGAGAACTTTCCCGGCTTCCCGGACGGCATTTTGGGCCCGGACCTGATGGAACGGATGCAATCCCAGGCGGAGAATTTTGGCGCCGAAGTGATCTTCGATGATGCGACGGAGTTAGAGTTAGACCAGGATGTAAAAGTGATCCGCACCGGCAACGGGGAGGAGTACCGCGCGCACGCCGTAATTTTGGCGATGGGCTCGGCTTATCGCGAACTTGGACTCCCCGATGAGAACCGCCTGACTGGTCGCGGCGTTAGTTGGTGCGCCACCTGTGACGGTTTCTTCTTTAAGGATCAAGACATTGTGGTTGTCGGCGGGGGTGACTCCGCGATGGAAGAGGCCACATTTCTAACAAAATTCGCCAAATCAGTGACCATCATTCACCGCCGCGACGAACTACGCGCCTCCAAGATCATGGCTGATCGCGCAATTGCCGATCCCAAAATCAACTTCGCTTGGAATAGCGAGGTAATCGACATCGAAGGCGAAGACAAGGTCACTAAATTGCGGCTGCGTGACACCCAAACGGGTGAAGAACGCGAAATTGATGCCACCGGGCTCTTTATTGCGATCGGGCATGATCCCCGCTCCGAGCTCCTGCGCGGCCAAGTTGACCTTGATGATGAGGGCTACGTCCAGGTGGTCGCACGCACCACCAAAACCAACTTGCCCGGCGTCTTCGCATGCGGCGATCTGGTGGACAGCTCTTACCGCCAGGCGGTCACGGCAGCCGGAACCGGATGCTCGGCTGCTCTCGACGCAGAACGCTGGCTCGCCGCCCGGGGCGAGGTAGAACCCGCAGGGGCGGAAGAAGCCACTGCAGAAGCTGCACTTAGCTAACTTAAAAGCTTTGGAAAGTATCGTCGTCCATAATTAATCTAAAGAGGTATATATGTCCCAGCCACACACTGCCACTGACGCCACCTTCGACAGTGAAGTTCTGAAAGCCGATAAGCCGGTACTGGTCGAGTTTTGGGCGCCGTGGTGCGGTCCATGCCGCCAGGTTGCGCCCATCCTGGAAGAAATGGCGGCCGAACACGCTGAAAAACTCAAAATTGTGAAGGTCAATACTGACGAGAACCCGCAGATTGCCGCTTCATATGGAATCACCTCAATTCCCACCATGAATGTCTACTCCGGTGGCGAACTGGTGAAAACAATCGTGGGTGCACGACCCAAGGCTGCGCTGACGAAGGAACTGGCTGAGTTCCTCTAGCTTTCGCGCGATAGGGTGCGCGTAGAAGCGTATGTCAGTGAAGGGAGCGGATCCGTTGCCGCAAGAATCGAGCAAAACAGAACCGAGCGGTACCCGGCTCGATTCCTGGTTGGGGTCCTATGCAGACCGCACCGCGGGCATGCGCACTTCAGAGATACGCGCCCTATTTTCAGTGGCGAGCCGCCCGGAAGTGGTTTCACTTGCGGGCGGCATGCCCAATTTGGATGCGCTGCCCCTCAATGCGGTAGCGGAACTGAACCGGGAATTAGTACTCGATCATGGGCAAGCCGCGCTCCAGTACTGTTCTGGGCAGGGCATTGTCGAGTTGCGCGAGCAGATTTTAGACGTCATGCGGCTGGAGGGCATTGAGGCTCATCCAGACGACGTGGTCGTTACCACCGGTTCGCAACAGGCCATTGACCTTGTCACTCGGATCTTCATTAATCCCGGCGACGTCGTCATTGCCGAGGGTCCCTCTTACGTCGGTGCGCTGGGAGTATTTAGCCAGTACCAGGCCGATGTTGTTCACGTCGAAATGGACGCCGAGGGGATCATCCCCGAGCTACTCGAAGAAACACTTGAAAACCTAAAAAAGGCGGGCCGGGCCGTAAAGTTTTTGTATACGGTCCCAAATTTTCACAATCCCGCCGGGATTTGCCTCTCCGTTGAGCGCCGACCTCGCATCTTGGAAATCGCCAAGCGCTACGGGGTCCTAGTTTTAGAAGACAATCCGTACGGTTTACTTGGATTTGACCAAGAGCCAATGCCTGCTTTGCGCTCCATAGACGATGAAGGGGTTATTTACCTCGGTTCCTTCTCAAAAACCTTTGCTCCGGGTTATCGGGTGGGCTGGGCTGTGGCGCCACACGCGGTGCGAGAAAAGCTCGTTATTGCCTCCGAAGCGACAATTTTAAGCCCGAGCTCCTACTCGCAGATGGCCGTTTCGAGTTATCTAAAAAACGCTGACTGGCAGGCCCAGATTAAATCTTTCCAAAAGATGTACCAGGGTCGACGCGATGCCATGATCCAGGCGCTGTCAGATCGGCTGCCCCAGTTGTCATGGAATGTGCCTACGGGTGGGTTTTATGTCTGGGCGACGCTGCCCGAAGGCTTGGATGCGAAGGCAATGCTACCCCGGGCTGTGACCCAACGCGTTGCATATGTGCCGGGGACTGGCTTTTACTCAGACGGTTCCGGCCATCGAAATATGCGCCTATCTTTCTGTTACCCCACTGAAGAGCGAATCGCCGAGGGCATCCGGCGGCTTAGCAATGTAATTTCTGGGGAAATGGATCTCATCGAGATCTTCGGGTCCGGCGCAGCGCCGGATTCACATCAAGTAGGAGTCCAATCCCCGACTCCGGATATGTTCTAGTTCTTATATGTCATAGGCGCTACGTCTTCAGCAAGGAGTTGTATCGTGGCCAGCAGCAATGGACCAAACGTTCTCGTTTTGGCGGGCGGTTTATCCCACGAGCGGGACGTTTCTCTGCGATCCGGGCGGCGAACGGCTGAGGCGCTACGCGAGGCCGGATGCCAGGTCGAAGTATCAGACGTCGATGCACAGCTATTAAGCACCATTTCAGAACGCAAACCGGACGTCGTTTGGCCTCTCTTGCACGGAGCAACCGGTGAGGATGGGTCAGTACGCGATGTACTCGAGCTGGTGGATGTCCCCTACGTCGGCCCCGGTCCTGGGCCCTCTCGTTTGGGCTGGGACAAGCCCGTCGGCAAGCAATTATTGCGCCGGGCAGGAGCCAATACGCCCCGGCACGTCGCACTGCCCCACAGTCTCTTTCGTGATTTAGGCGCCAATAACGTCCTGGCTGCGATCCTGGATCAGTTTCGCCGCCCGCTGGTTGTTAAGCCAGCGCGCGGTGGCTCTGCGCTCGGGGTGACGATAGTGCGGGAGCCCGAAGAGCTGCCGCGGGCCATGGTTGATTGCTTTTCATATGGCGATGTGGCCCTCATCGAAGATGCCATTATTGGAACGGAAGTAGCAATAAGTGTGGTAGATACCGGCTCGGGTCCCGAGCCGCTACCCGCGGTAGAAATCGTCTCAATTGACGGTGTCTATGACTATGACGCGCGCTATAACCCCGGACGCGTCCGCTACTTTGCGCCTGCTCGCCTTGCTCCGAAAACAGCCGAGGTGGCTTCTGACCTGGCGCTGTTAGCCCACGACACCCTTGGGCTGCGCCATGTATCGCGCACCGACATGATCATTGATGAGTCCGGTGAACCGTGGTTCCTCGAGGTCAATGTGGCACCGGGCATGACCGAGACGTCGCTGCTTCCGCAGGCTGTCCGGGCGACGGATGCCAATTTGGGCGAGCTCTACCGCGGAATCGTAGAAAACGCCATATCCACTTTCTAGATCCGGTGTTACTTGAAGACTCCTGGGTCTTCGGGGTCGATCATTTCAACGATCCGATTTAGGTCTTGCACGGTCGCGAATTCGATCGTGACCCTTCCTTTTTTCTTCCCCAAGGCAACTTTCACGCGGGTATCGAAGCGATCCATTAACCGCGCCGCCAAGTCATCGAGGGCAGGACTGTGCTCACCGGAGCGCACCTGCCTGCGCTTTGCTGGTTTTGAATCGACTCCAAGGGCGACCGCTTCTTCCGTGGCCCGAACCGAAAGTCCTTCGGCAACGATGCGCTGAGCCAGCCGTTCCATCGCGGCGCCATCTTCCAAACTGAGTAGCGCCCGGGCATGACCGGCCGTCAGAATGCCGGCAGCCACGCGGCGTTGGACCAGGGGAGGAAGATTCAGCAAGCGCAGCGTATTGGATATTTGGGGGCGCGATCGCGCAATACGTTTGGCCAACTCTTCATGAGTGCAACCAAAGTCATCAAGGAGCTGTTGATAAGCAGCTGCCTCTTCCAGCGGGTTTAACTGCGTTCGATGCAGGTTCTCAAGGAGGGCGTCACGAAGTAAGTCTTCATCGTCAGTGGTCCGGACGATAGCCGGTATATCACTCAGCTCTGCTTGCTGAGCGGCTCGCCACCGGCGCTCCCCCATGATGAGTTCATATGCTGCCCCGCGCTCATCTGAGTCATCCGCCCAGGAAGCCAAGCGCCGCACGACGATTGGTTGTAGCACGCCAACCTCAGCTATGGACGCACTCAACTCCGTCAGTTCATCTTCATCGAACACCGTGCGGGGCTGACGCGGGTTCGGCGTTATCGCGCCGAGTGGAATCAATTCAAATGTGGCACCCGGCACCGCAACCAAATCTGGTTGTTCGGCAGGCTTGGCGGTGTTTTGGCCGCGCTTCGAAGGAGTCTTTTCCGGGTCAGCTTGTGTTTGGCCCGCGCCATCAGTTGTTTTTCCTGCTGTTTCAGGGAAATACACATCGACGGGACGGTGCGAACGTGGCGTCGCTGTTTCAACGCCGCCGGGTATTAATGCCCCCAGGCCTCGCCCAAGTCCTCTACGCTTTTCACTCATTACTGGCCTCCACGCCGGCAGCGGCAATTTCTTTCGCTGCTTCTAAATAAGAAAGTGCTCCACTGGAGCGCGGGTCATAAGTCATCACTGTTTGCCCATAACTGGGCGCCTCGGAGATCCGAACTGAACGCGGGATTGTTGTTTGAAGTGTCTCTTGGGGGAAGTGTTCGCGAACCTCTGCTGCAACCTCGTGCGCCAGGTTCGTTCGCCCGTCATACATGGTTAACAAAATTGTGGAAAGCCGTAGATCGGGATTCAAGTGCGCCTGGATCAGATTTATGTTCTTTAGGAGTTGGCTTAAGCCTTCGAGTGCGTAGTATTCACACTGAATTGGAATCAAGACCTCTTTGGCCGCGACGAAGGCATTGATGGTTAACAGACCCAACGAAGGTGGGCAATCAATGAGAATGAAATCGTAGTGGTCACTCTCGTCCGGCTGACGCTCGACCATCTGGTCAATCGCGCGACGTAGGCGATTTTCACGCGAAACCATTGAAACCAGTTCGATCTCCGCCCCAGAAAGATCAATCGTTGCCGGGGCGCAATACAGGCCCTCGAGATCGGGGCACGGCTGAATTACTGACTCAAGCGGTGCTTCATCGATGAGCACGTCATAGATTGACGGGGTACCTGCATGGTGATCGATGCGTAATGCGGTCGAGGCATTACCCTGCGGATCATTGTCGATGACAAGCACGCGCAGGCCGCCGCGAGCGAGAGCGGCAGCTAGGTTTACCGCCGTTGTGGTTTTACCCACTCCCCCTTTTTGATTCGCAACTGTAAGAGTTCGAGGCACGGGTGGCTTCTCAAACTTGACGCCGCTTAGAGCTAGACGACGCCGGGCGTTATCGGCTAGTTCCCGCATCAAAGGCGTGTCATCCTCCGCGCTGGGCAGTGCTGCAGCGATGTCGCCGTCCATTGGCACCTAACTTCCTGAATATGTTTCACGTGAAACAGAGACGTCGTGCTGGCTTCTTTCACGAAAGCGTATCTTGCGGCACTGACTTTCACTGCGTCGACCCGAACTCCTGACTGCAGGATTTCGGATCAATTTTATCGTTCGCGGATTACGCAAGCCCGCAGTCTCGGGACCGTTAAATTCCAGATGCCGACCCGCAGATCCTCCGTCGATTCCTCCCTGCCTTTAAATGCGCGCGAAGTTAGAGGATCAGACTCGTTTCACGTGAAACACTATTAAACCCACTTCCCTGCTTTTCCATCTTGATGATGCCTTTTCCCTCCAAAGCCCTCCTGATCAGCTCAATCCGCTAGTTTCCCGTTGTGGCGGAGGGCGACAGCTTTCTATTGCGGCCGGGCTCGACCCCAAATGGGTGGTATCTAGTCGACGGTATCTGATCGATTCTCAGCCCAAGATTCTCCAACTCCGTCTCGACGCATCAGTTTCTGGGCAAGTCTCTGATGGCCGGTCATCGGCTGAGTGCGCAAGATCTACTGCCTCCATCCAACTGCCAAACAAGTTCGACAGCAAAAAGACATTTACCACCGAGACGGATTAGCACTTTAAATGCGGTTCCGCGATTTTCCGCTCCGGGTCACCATGGCTCTAGCAGTTCATAAATCTCGGTGCCTTGATGTTCGCCGCGCCGGCGACCCTTTCCAAAAGGTCAGAGCCGTAACAATGCAAACCGCCACTTAGCGAAGCGATGGCACAACCGCGGCGGAAGTATCTTCCCGCGCTTAACTCCTTCATGTTTCACGTGAAACAGGCGCTAACAGTTGCGCGTTATGCCGCAACACCCATGTCTGGCCCGAGTAAGGCACAAGACGCATATCGATCAGGCGCTCGACTACGGCGTGTACCGATCGAGTGCACGACTACGGCGCGTATCGCTCCCAGAACACCGGAGATGTTTCACGTGAAACAGCGCGCAGATTAAATGCCCTCAGCGCTTCTTAATTACTTTAACGACGCGGGTTGATTCCCCGCCATCGACGCCCGGCAGTTCTTGGACTTCCCAACTAGCCGCCTTAAATTTTCGCAGCGGCTTCAGCGCCGCCTCCAGCTCAACTTCAGCGCGCTGCCCCTTCAACGCAAGTAACTGCCCGCCAGGTGCAACTAGCGGCAAACACCACCGAACGAGCCGGTCCATTGGGGCCAGCGCCCGGGCAGTAACAAAGTCATATTCAAACGCTCCGTGAAACTCCTCGGCCCGGCCCCGTTTCACAGTGACGTTTTCCAGACCGAGTTCCCTAACCACTTCGTGGAGCCAATCCGTTCGACGCTCCATCGGCTCCATGAGGTCCACCGACATGTCTGGGCGAGCTATCGCAATCACAATTCCGGGCAGGCCCGCGCCGCTTCCCACGTCGACGAGGCTCCCGTCTTTCGGTAGTGCACGCGCCAATAGCGCAGAATTGATGATGTGCCGGTCCCAAAGCCGAGGCAACTCGCGTGGCCCGATTAAGCCGCGTTCTTCACCGTGTTCAGCAAGCATTGCAAAATACCGCTGAGCTAGACCAAGACGCTCGCCAAATAAGCCCCGCGTTTCATCTCCAACTTTTGGAGGCTGGGGCAAACCCGAGGTGTTAGACATAACCGGGTCGCGACTATTCGTCGCTGAGCGTGATTACGACGCGACGATCGGGATCATCCCCCGCCGAACTGCTGAACAACCCCGCTGCGGCTACCTCATCATGAACGACCTTGCGCTCGAAGGCGTTCATGGGATCCATCCGGACTTCCTCGCTCGAACTGCGAACCTTAGCAATTGCTTCGCGAGCCAGTTTGACCACCTGTGCCCGTTTATTTTCCCGGAAGCCACCGATATCGAGCATTAATCGAGAGCGCTCCCCATTCTTGGTCTGCACCGCCAAACGGGTTAAGTCCTGCAAAGCGTCAACTACTTCGCCTTCGTCCCCGATCAAGCGCTGTAAAGTTCGATTGCCGTTGCCCTCGGCGACAATCGCCACCAGTGCGCGCCCGTGACCGACATCTAGATCGATGTCGCCGTCGAAGTCGGCAATATCTAAAAATTCTTCGAGGTAGTCAGCCGCAATTTCGCCTTCTTCTTCTAATCGGCTCAATTCCGCAGCGGCCTCGTCAGTTTCCGCTTCCGCGGGTCCAACCTCTTCTTGCGGGTCTTGTGATTTCTCCGTGCTCACAAAACTCTCCTAATTTAGTGTGCGGAGCCGCATATAAAACGCCTCCAATGGATCAAGATCAGTTATTTGCTGTTGCCCTTGTTATTGCCTCGTTTTTTAGGCGCACCCTTGGGGCCGGGAATTTTCTTCCCCCCACTTGCCCCCGCAGCCCCGTTTGCTGTGGAGTTCTTGCTACTGCCGGTACCAGCTTTATTTCTCTTACCCGAACCGTTCGAGCCACCGGAGTTAGAAGACTTTGGCTTATTGGGGCCGCCACCAGCCGGTCTATTTGGACTCCTACCTTTAGGTCCCGCGATCGGCTTGGCACCGCTTCGCTGTTGCCGACTTTTACGTTTGGGCTGTTGTCTTTGTCCCGTTTGTTGCTGG
>JAJYRW010000042.1 GCA_021793895.1 Actinomycetes bacterium | reverse complement strand
GTGAAAGTCCAAGTGATCGCGCTGCAAATTAGTAAACGCTACGACCGTGAAATGGGAACCAGCAACCCGGTGGAGGCTCAAAGCGTGGGAGGAGACTTCCAGTGCTCCTGCGGCAATATGGCGCTGGCGCATGAGTGCGAAGAATTCTTGTAATTCTGGAGCCTCTGCCGTGGTGCGCTCGGAAGTGATTTCTTCACTTCCGAGCCAGGTACCCACTGTGCCGCGCAGTGCGACTTCACCATAGTGGGCGCCAAGGGCAGCGGACACTAAAAAGGCAGTTGTAGTTTTCCCATTTGATCCAGTGATCCCCACCAGTTGCAAGTGGCGGGAGGGAGCTGCCATCAGTTGGTTGGCAATGGGACCAATTAGCGCGCGCGGCTTAGGTGAGACAACTACTGGCACCTGCTGGAGAACTTGCCGGGCCTGCTCGCGCAAAAGCGCCAGGCCGCGCGCATCGGTCCAAATGGCCGCCGCCCCCGCGCTAACCGCGCCGGGGGCAAAATCGATCCCGTGACGCTGGTGGCCGGTGAGGGCGGCAAAAATGTCACCGCGGCGTACCGCGCGATTATCTAGCACGATTCCGGTGATCTGCGGGTCGCTGAAGGAAGGCTGCGCGGCGTAGTCACCGCGGAAGTCGCGTACCAAACGGCTCAGGGGAATTCCGACCTGCGGCCGATAGCGGGGATAGGGGGCAGCACTGGTCACAAAATAAAACCTACCCTGCCGGCCTATTCATAGGTACTTGGCAATAAATCAACGGAAGAACCATCGTGTGGGGCCACGCCCAGGTGCTGCAAAGACGTGCTCATGACCTCGCTAAATACTGGTCCGGCCACCTGACTTCCCCATTTTCCTACCTGGGGGCGATGAATGATGACCGATACCGCCACTTTGGGGTCTTCAACTGGGGCAACACCGATAAAGGAGGCGGTAATACCGGAGTATCCTCCTTTTCCATCCGCTGCCTGGGCCGTACCGGTTTTCCCTCCCACGCGATAGCCGGGAACGGCGGCTTCCTTCCCGGTACCCACGTCAACTACCGACTCCAACATTTGGACCACGGTATTTGCGGTTTCCGGTGAGACGGCTTGGACGGTTTTAGGTTCGGGGGCGTCGTGATAGTTACCCTCGGCATCGGTCCAACCCTTGATGATGCGCGGTTCAACCCGTTTGCCGTCATTGGCCAGCGTGGCAAACACCTGATTTGCCTGCAGCGCCGTAACGGAAAGGCCCTGGCCAAAGAGAACGGCATAGCGGGTGCGCCCATCCCACTTATCAGGCTCGTGCAGGATGCCCCGCGATTCTCCCGGCAGGCCCACTCCGGTCTTTTCACCAAATCCAAAAGCCCGCATGTAGTCATAGACTTGTTTTTTGCTTAGCTTCTCCCCCGCCATGATGGTGCCGACATTGGAAGAGCGTGACAAGATTCCCGTGAGCGTGAGTTTTTCCACACCGTGATCGGTTGCGTCTTTAAAACTTTCACCATTGGCCGCGGTGTAGCGGTCCGGAACCGAGAAGCGGCTATCTGGGGTGAACTTTCCCTCCTCTAACAGCGCGGCAACCGTAATCACTTTTGAAGTAGACCCCGGTTCTAAAACATCGGAAACCGCACGCGAACCCCGCCCATCTGCGGCTGTTCCGGCCGGATCGTTCGGATCAACAGACCCGGAGTCCGCCAGCGCCAGAAGTTCGCCGGTCTCGACATCCTGGACTATTGCCACCGCGTACTCGGCCTGCTGTTTTTCTTTTTGTTCATCGACGATTTCTTGTATTTGCCATTGAAGATCTCGCTCGATGGTCAAGTGCATTGTCTCGCCCGGCACGGCCGGGGTAATCCGCTCCACACCCCCCGGAATTGCCACCCGGCTGGCGTCGCGTTCAAAGACGCGCTCCCCGTCTGTTCCGGTGAGTCGCTCATCCTGAATCAGTTCTAGACCACCCAGCGCCACGCCGTCCGAACCCAAAAAGCCGACTATATTTCCCGCTACGTTTCCAGCCGGATAGATGCGCTCCTCGGTGCGTTCTGCGCTGACCCCACTGATGCGTAGCTCGCGCACTTGATCCCAGACCTCGGGGGTTATTCCGCGGGCAATGCGCACCCAGCGCTTTTCACCTATGAGCTGCAGTGCCAGTTCCTCGGCGTCTAAGTCAAGAATTGGGGCCAATAATTCGGCGGCGTCCAGCGGGCCTTCTGCCACAACGCGTGAGCCGTCAGTTTTTTTGAATTTCTCGATCAGGGTTTGATCCACCACCACGTCATACCGCTCAACTGAAGTGGCGATGGGAACGCCATTGGCATCGACGATGTCCCCGCGCACCGCGTGCAGGGTGGAGCTGGACATGCGATCGCTTAACGCCTCTTCGGCCATTTCAGATCCATCGAGGGCCTGCACCTGCACGAGCCGGCCGCCCAGCACGAAAAGCAAAAGGAGAAAACCGCCCAGCACCCAGGCTTGCCGGCGCTCGGGACGTCCAATAATTTGCCGACCCGAGCGGGTGTTTTGGCGCGAAGAGCTGGGACGTCGCCCCGGATTGCGCGGGTTCTTCGACTTCGCCACTAGTCATCCGCCGATTCTGCCGCGGTGGGCACGCCAAGGATTTTTTCTTTGCCTAGGTCAATGAATGCGGTGTGGGGGCTGGGAATCATTCCCATATCTCGCGCTAATTTGGCTAGCTCCCCCGGCGACCCGGCGGCAACCAAAGACTCCTGAAGGGCCTGTTCGGTTTGTGCCATGCGCGCCAGCTGTACCTCGAGGTCATGGGCGTGGTAGGCGCCCCGCGCCATGGCCGTATTAAGCACTAGCGCAATGAGGAGTGACCCCAAGAGCAAGCCGGCACACAGAAGCAAAAAAGGCGCCCGAGTACGTGAAACCATCGGCGCGGGTAGGACGCGCAAAATGGGAGGCGTGATTCGACCCGGGGCAGTAGCCGGAGAACTTCGCAGTGGCGCGGTATTTAGTTTTCGAGCGGGAGCGGCACTCACTTCACACCTCCAAGACGGGAAACAGGTGTCGGACGAACGCGCTTAACTGCGCGCAAGCGCACCGGTTTGGCGCGCGGATTTTCTTCAATTTCTAACTCGGTGGCGCGCTCGGCCCCGCGGGTGAGCAACTTCAAATAGGGCTGTTGATCCGGGCGTACAACGGGCATATCCGGCGGAGCGCTGATTTCGCTGCCCCTGGCGAAAGACTGTTTGACAATGCGGTCTTCCAGCGACTGATAAGACATCGCCACCAGGCGCCCACCGACGGCCAGCGCCGCAATGGCTGCTGGAATTGCGCGCTGTAAAACTTCCAGTTCGCTGTTAACCGCTACGCGCAGCGCCTGAAATGTGCGCTTGGCGGGATTTCCTCCGGTGCGGCGAGCGGCAGCCGGAATGGTGTCGCGGATCAGCGAAACTAACTCTTCACTGGTAGTGATAGGGCTTGTGGCGCGCTGCCGCACGATCGCACGAGCAATATGGGGCGCGAACTTTTCCTCGCCATAGCTGCGCATGATGCGTACCAGTTCGCGCTCATCAGCCGTCGCTAAAATGTCGGCTGCCGTGGCCTGCCGGGTATCGGTGGGATCCATCCGCATATCCAGGGGCGCAGCTTTGGCATAGGAAAATCCGCGTTGGGCATCGTCTAACTGCATTGAAGAGACGCCTAGGTCAAAAAGCACACCTTCGACCGCGCTGCGGCCGCTGTGGGCCAGCGCTGCGGGAATTTCGTCGTAGGTGGCATGGATCGAAATGAAGCGCCCAGCGGCGCCGGCTCCCATCTGGCCAATCCGCTCTTGGGCGAGCTGAAGTGCCGCAGGGTCGCGGTCAATACCGATCACTGTGACGTTTTGAAAGGCGCTCAATAGCGCTGCGGTGTGGCCGCCGGCGCCCAGGGTCGCGTCTATAACCGTTGCCGAGCCCGGCGTGAGTGCCGGCCGCAGCAATTCCAAGCAGCGATCACGCAAAACCGGAATATGAGGTTGTGAAGAGTTCACCTCATTACTCCTTTCTTTGCTAGTGATCGGTTTTGTTGGTGATCGGTTGTTGTTGGTAACTGATGGTCGAGAGGCCCTCCACCGCCCGACCAGGTCCCCCACCGACACCAGGTCCGGCGCCGGGGAAGGTGCGTCGGAACTGATTTGCGGGAGGAGGCCTCGCCCTACGGAAATAGAGGGTGGACTCGGGTACTAAAACAGGCCAGGTACCACCTCTTCGCCGATGTCGGAGAACTCTTGCTCGCGGTCGGCCAGGTAGGTTTCCCAGCTATTCAGATCCCAAATTTCCATGCGGGTTCCCGCTCCGATCACGGCTACCTCGCGCTCGAGACCGGCGTAGGTGCGCAAATTGGGTCCGATCGTCACCCGGCCCTGTTTATCCGGTTTGTCGTCGGAGGCGCCGGAAAGCATGATCCGTAAATAGTCACGGGCTTGCTTGCTTGTGACGGGGGCTTGGCGCAATTGATCGTGGATGCGCTCAAATTCGGCAAAGGGGAAAACGTAGATGCATCGCTCCTGCCCCTTGGTCATGACAAGGCCCGTGGCCAACTGTTCGCGGAAGCGGGCTGGGAGGGTGAGCCGAAATTTATCGTCCAGGCGCGGATAGTGGGTGCCTAAAAACACTGGGCCTCACCTCCACTTTCCGCCTTCACCGTCACTCCAGGGCCTTCCAAGTATCCCCACTGTACTCCACTTCCCCCCACCGTCAACACATTTGGCGCCCTTTATTGCGGCGCGGCGCAGTAAAAGCCCATGTCAGAGGCGGTGGGGCAAAGTGGGGAGGAAATTGCGATGAACTTGACGCAGTGGGAATTCTGACCGCGTTTTTCGAGCGCGAGCGCGGTAAACGGACCGTTTTCTCGCTCGAAGCCGCAAAATTGCAGCGGCAAAAACGCTTGCAAGCCCAAAGTGGGGGAAAGTGGAATACCTTAGGAGCGTGACTACTTCTGCTGCGTTCTCAACACTTCCCGATGAGAGTGAACTCATCGAATTGGCCGATAACTCCCGCGCGCTGCGCTCGGCTGTCGCGCAAGCCCTCAGCGGGAAAGAAGATGTGATTGAGACCACCGTGGCTGTTTTGTTAGCGCGCGGACACTTACTTTTAGAAGACGTACCCGGTGTCGGCAAGACCACTTTGGCGACCGCTTTGGCACAGGCACTGCAGTTCACTGTTTCGCGTATTCAGTTCACCCCGGACATGTTGCCCAGCGATCTAACGGGGGTAAATATTTACCGATCGGAACAGGCAGACTTTGAATTCCGCCCCGGCCCCCTGTTTGCGCAGATCGTTATTGGCGATGAGGTAAATCGGGCCTCACCCAAAACGCAATCGGCCCTTTTAGAGTGCATGCAAGAAGGCCAGGTCACAGCCGATGGGGAAAGCTACGCCCTGCCGGAGCCGTTTTTTGTTATTGCTACCCAAAATCCTCTCGAGATGGAGGGAACTTATCCGCTGCCGGAGGCCCAGCGCGATCGCTTCATGGCGCGCATTGCCATGGGATATCCCGATCCAAGCGATGAAGTAGCCATGCTGGATATGCACGAAGCATCGGATGTGGCCAGCGATATCCAGCCGGTACTGAACGCCGAAGACGTGCAGCGCATGAGCAAAACAGCTGCTTCCATATACACTGCGCCACTGCTGAAGCAGTACGTGATTGACCTAGTAAATGCCACGCGCCACCACGTAGATTTACGCCTGGGTGCCTCACCGCGCGCAGCAATTCAACTGGTGCAAATGGCCCGAGTCAAGGCCGCCATGGCCGGACGCAACCATGTTCTGCCGCAAGATGTCCAAGAGCTCGTCTTACCGGTTCTGGGTCATCGAATAATCACAAAAGCCTCAGCCAGCCGAGACGATATGGCCGCAGAAGTGCTCAACCAGGTGCTCAACTCCGTCCCCGTGCGAATTGACAGTTCCGCTCTCGTCGAGCCGCAATAAAACAAAAAGAGCGCAAATGACGTCAGCCTTCAACCCATCCCCGCGGCGCACCAGGAGCACCAAGTTAACCCCGCGCGGGATATTGCTGGCGATCATCTGTGCTGGGTTAGCCGTGCCCGGGATTTTACTGGGCTCAAATGAGTTGGTGGCTATAGCGCTGGCCGTCCTTGTCATTATCGGCGTTTCGTTTTGTACCGAGTTTTTTAGCCGCCCGCCCCTACTTACCTCCTTGACTTTCTATCCGCAGCCGGCGCATGGCGGCGACACCTTGACAATCGCGCCGCAGTTAGAAAACTTTGGGCCGATCTGGTCGCTGGATTTTAAACTGGATCCGAAGCTAACCACTGCCACCCGAATTGGGAAAACGGAACTTAACTACGCTGCCGGAGCCAAAAGCCGGGGCGTGTTTGAGTTTGGCAAAATTTCGGCGCAGCGCGAAGATGTTTTGGGTTTCGCGCGAACAACCGTTACTTGGACGATCCCGCAACTAATTACGATCTACCCCCGCTTATTCGACTTGGGGGTTCCGCATTCCGGCACGGGAGGTGGGGAAGGCCGCGGCTTTTTCCCCGCCCCGGCTTCATCCGATGATGTGACTTTACGTACTTACGTGCGGGGAGATGAAATTCGCCGAATCCACTGGGCCGCAACCGCCCGCCAGGGCGAGTTAATGGTGCGCTCCGAAGAGAGCAGTGCCCAAAACGTGCTGTCGATCATTTTGGACAATCGCGCCATATTCGCTGACTCCCGACCCAGTGAATGGGCTATTTCTGCGGCCGCATCGGTGGGCGTAAATGCCCTGAACCAGCAGTGGCGTGTGCAACTAATAACCGCCCAGAGTCAAAACGCGCGCAAAGTAGCACCGGTTTTCACCCAGGAGCGGGCTCTGTTGGAGTTTGCAACGGACCTGGCGCTAAATGATCAAGATAAGTTTATTGCGGCGATCCGACATGCTAAAGCGGATTTAACGGTCGCCTTCTTGCAGGACCTAGATGAAGATCTGCACCGGGAACTTACCCAACTCTCGACGCAAGTACGTGCCGCCGTTTATCGCGGCCCCGGCGGGGCGCTGGAGGCGCCGGAGCTGGCAACCAGCGCCAATTTGGCAATTACCCACGTGCACACCGATGATGACTTAGCCAAAAAATGGCGCGAATTCATCGGAGCGTCTCGATGACGATTTTGCGTGCCATCGTCGCCAACCTCGCAATCTTGGCGGCGACGCTGAGCCTTTTAACGGTGGTGGAATTTGGGCCGTGGTTCGGATGGGCAGCCGCAGTAACTACCGGCATGCTAGCAGTGACCACAACCAGCAGATGGCTTTTGCGCAAGAGGGGCGCCCAGTGGATCGCACTGCCCCTCGCGCTGCTGGCAGCCGCCGTTTTCATATTAAGGCTACTGACGCCGTCCAAAATGTTTGCCGGTTTTATTCCCACCATTCAGACGCTGCACGAGGTCCCCGCACTGCTGACCAGCGCCTCGCAAACGTTTCAATTTTCGCCGCCCCCGGTCCCGGCGAATGCCCCAGTGACCTTGGTGGTGCTCAGCTGTCTAGCCATTGTTACGGCGCTGGTGGATTTATTGGCCCTGCAAGCCCACGCGCCCGCTTTTGCCGCGCTGCCGCTGTTGGCATTATGGACGCCGACGATTGTCCTGGCCCGGGAAATTTCTCTCTTCGTGGTCTTCTTATCGCTCCTGATGTGGCTGGCGCTGTTAGCCCTTGAGCGTGCGGGGCGCACGGCCTGGTATTTATCAGCGCTGCGTACCGGCTGGGCGCTGGTGTCGGCGGCCGTCATATTTGCGCTGGTGAGTCTCCTAGCGCTGCCCGCCTTACAAAAATGGAGCCACTGGAGCTCATTTGAAGTCGCCAAAAACCCGCGCAGCAGCGCGCCAATCGTGGCAGGTGAACCGGTGGTTTTATCTGGGGGCCTCGAATTGAGCCATATTTTGGGTGAACGGTCAGATGAAACGATATTGCGCTATCGCGCCCTGGGGGCCAAACCATCAATTTTGCGCCTGAAAGTGATGTCCGACTACAACGATGGCCAATGGCAAGAGGCCACCGATCTGGAGGATTTGGAAGATTTTCCCCCCGCCCCAGCCACCGGTCTCGACACGGAGACCGCCTCCGTGTTGGAGGTCCAGCACACCGGTTTAGTGGAACGCTTCGGAGTGAGTCCCGGCCATACCTTGGGTATCGCTTCAGATGCGCAGGATTGGCGACTTACCCGCGACACCGGCGAGTTGATCCACGAGCGGGGCGCAATTGCCGCGCCCTATGAAGTGACGTGGGAAGAGCCGGAAGTCACCCGCGAGGCGCTGCAAAACGCGCCGGTGCCGATGAACGTGGGTGATCGATGGACTGCCGTCCCCGATGACCTTCCCGACAGCTTTTATGAAGAACTAAAAAGAGCTAAGGGGGATGCAACAACGCCCTACGACGTGGCGGTGAATATTCAAAACTGGTTCCGCTCATCCGGTTCCTTCACCTATGAAGTCACCAATGATGAGGTTACCGGCTCCGCGCTGGATGACTTTTTTATAAATCGGGCCGGATTCTGCGTCCACTACGCCACCGCCATGACACTAATGCTGCGCCAGGAAGGAATCCCCACGCGCGTTGCCGTCGGATTCCTACCGGGCCAACGCGATACGGGTGGCTGGATGGAAGTGGCGGCAAACCGGGCACATGCTTGGCCAGAAGTCTATTTCGAGGGCCACGGTTGGATTCGCTTCGAACCCACTCCCCCAGATCAAACCGGTCAGGCACCGGATTGGACGCGTGAGCCAGCTGTTGCGGATGACAGTCAGACGCCCG
The DNA here is from genome assembly GCA_021793895.1 of Actinomycetes bacterium. The sequence continues at coordinate 1,025 of JAJYRW010000042.1, read as the reverse complement.
CGCCTGATGATTCGCCCACGCTAACTGAAACCGAGCCGGAGACTTCCGCAGAATCAACGCCGCAAAATTCACAAGCAAGCCCGGAAGAAACGGCGGCAAACCCGGAACCTGATGAGGGGTTGCACCCGCTCTTCCTAGTGGTTGGCATGGCGCTGTTTGCGGTGGCTCTCATCATCTTTGGCCTGCGGCTACGCCGCTTGCGCAAGCAACAGCGCCGGGAAGGCTTTTCGCAAAAATGGGATTCGGCCCGCCGAATTTGTGCCAGTGTCGCGCCCGATGCCGTGGCCGAACACTGGAGGTCAAGTCGTTCCCCAAGCCAGGTTGCCGCAGCACTGCAACCCCAATTACCGCCGGAGATGGGCCCGGTACTTACGGAGTTGGCTGCCGTCATCGAGAGCCGGGCTTTTGCGCCCGGCAGCCAGCCGCGCGAAGAAGCACCCGCCAGTGAAGTACCAGAACACGAACCGGCGGGGGCGGAAGCGGCCGGTGGCAAAGTGGATGAACTCTTAACTGATCTGCGCGCGGCCAAGCGTCAAACCGGGCAGCGGACCTAATTTTGGTCGAGTGCTGGGAAGGGTTTTAATTAAATATCTTCGCGTTTATCCCAGCGCTCTTCCATGCGATCCATGAAGGTGCCATCGCTGCGCTTAGGGGGCTTCTTCTTTGAGTTTGGGCGCACTGAGCCATCGGGCCGCACAACGCCGATCTTGTTTTTCGCTTTGGGCTTGCTGATCGCCCACCAAGCGCCGGCGAACATGACCAAAAAGCCAATGATTCCTAACCACGGAGTGGCGATTGCAACTGAAACCACCAACAAGATTAGGCCCAGAAGTATGGCCCCGCCCCCAAGTAGCCAGCGTCCGATGCCGCTGGGCTGTTCGTTTCCGCGCAGCGAGGTTGCAAATTCTGGATCGTCTGAGCGCAGCGCGCGCTCCATCTGAGCAAGGACCTCTCGCTCATAGTCAGACAGAGGCATAGCAAACCTCCTGGCGGTTAAAAATCTGATCTGTCTTCCTAGAGATCGG
>JAJYRW010000041.1 GCA_021793895.1 Actinomycetes bacterium | reverse complement strand
TGGCGATCGACGGCCAGAAGAACGCCCAGAGCTCCCCGACGCCCTCCTTGGCGCTCACGTCGGCGCCCGGGGTCGACGAACCCGGGCTGTAGGCGTAGGGACTGGTGCCCGCGATGGGGACTTCCGCCTCATCAGCTACCGTCTCCATGGGCCGGGTATCGACATTAGATTCCACAAAGACCACCGGGACCTCGCGCTCGCGAATCAGCGATACCAGCTGGGTGATTTGCCCCGGCGCACCCTGCTCTTCGGTATCGATAGCCCAGATATAGCCAGTCGTTAGGTCATAGCGCTGCGCCAGGTACTGATACGCGTTTTCACTCGTTACCAGTACCCGCTGCCCCGAAGGAATTTCGGCGAGCTTTTCTTGATACTGCGCGTCAATTTCGCGCAGCTCATCCAGGTATTCCGCTGCGCGGGCCTCATAGTCCTGCGCATTATCGGGATCAATTGCGATCAGGCCATCGCGAATGTTCTCGGCGTAAATCATGCCGGCGGTCGGGTCTAAGAAGGCGTGCGGATTCATCTCGTGCTCGCTGCCATCGCTGGGCGCTAAGTACATCGGTTCGACCCCGGCACTAACCTCAACGACCTGATCGGAGCCGGCCTTCTTGCCCGCGGTGTCGATCAGTGATTCGAACCAGCCGTCGCCCACCTCCATGTTCAAACCGTTGAAAAAGACCACGTCGGCGTGGGTGGTTTCCTCGATGTCGGCGGCTAGCGGCGTGTACTGGTGTGGATCAACTCCCAGGGGCACAATCGAATGGACGTGTGCTTGGGGGCCCGCGATGTTCTGAACCATGTCCGCAACGATCGAAAACGTCGCAACGATTTGGACGCCGTCCTCCATCTTCTCTTCAGCACTCGTTACGGAGGGGCCGCAGGCGCTGAAGAGCAGCGCTACCGCGCCCGCAGTCCCGATGGTGGCGAGTTTTTTATGCATGAATGACCGTCTTTTTTGCCTTTCGAGTCGATGAACGCCACAGGAGCCCGTGCCGCGGGGCCAGCAAGAAAGTCAGGGCAAATACTGCGGCGCTGACCAGCACAATCGTGGCGCCCGAGGGCAGGTTGAAGGTGTAACTAAATGCCATTCCGACCACGGAAGAAAGCACGCCGAGCCCCGCGGAAACAAAGATCATGGTCGCGAGCTTTTCCGTTAATAGGTACGCAGTTGAGGCGGGAATGACCAGCATCGCAACGACCAGGATTATCCCTACGGTTTGCAGCGAAGCGACCGTCACCAGGGTGAGCAGGGCCATCAGTAAAAAGTGCAGTCCGGCGGTTGAAAGTCCCGCGGCGGCCGCCCAGGTGGGGTCGAATGAGCTGGCTTGGAGTTCTTTGAAAAATACAAGAACCACCGCAAGGACGACGACGCCCACCCCGATCGTGATCCACATGTCACTGGCGCGTACCGCCAGTAGGTTTCCGAACAGAATTTTGGTCAGATCGGTGCTCGAGGGGGCCAGTGAGATCAGCACCACACCCAGCGCGAACATGGTGGTGAAGACGATTCCGATAGCGGCGTCGGATTTGATGCGACTCTTTTGGCTGACATAGCCAATGGCTCCGGCGGTGAGGAGGCCGGCGATGAGCGCGCCGGGGAAGAAACTGATTTGAAAAATGAAGGAGACCGCCACCCCGGGCAGGACGGCATGCGAGATGGCATCACCCATCAGCGCCAGGCCGCGCAACACGGTAAATGCGCCGACCACCCCGCACAGCACCCCCACGATTACCGCCGTGATGAGCGCTTTTTGCAGGAAGCCGTACTCGGCTACCGCCTCAATAAATTCCACCCGCAGCCCTTCGTCGCCAACCTCAAGCTCTCAAGGTTGAGGCTAGCCTAAAACTTTTTGTGGGCCAGGCTCAACCCGAGCTCTGCGCGAGTGTCGCTTAGGCGGTCGGTTCGGGGTGGAAGTCGGCCATTGAGCCCTTATCGATCGCCACGCGGGCGGAATTCAAGATCGCCGCTAGATCAATTACTTCTTGCAAAATCGCCCCAATAATGGGGGTGATTAGGCCAAAGACTGCAAACCCCATGCCGATGAGCGAGATGCCGATGCCGCCCAGCGCGCTTTGCAGGGCGATACGGCGCATTCTTTCACCAATGTGGATTAGGTCATCAAGGCGTTCAAGTGATGAATCCAGGACTACCGCGTCCGCGGCTTCGCTGGTGACGTCGTGCGCGGTCCCAAATGCGACGCCGACGGTAGCGGCGGTCATCGCGGGCGCATCGTTGATGCCATCGCCCAGGAATAGGGTGCGCGACTGAGCCGTCACCTCGCGGACGATATCGAGTTTGCCCTCAGGGGTGATGCCCGCATGCACTTCACCGATGCCGACCTGATCCGCGACGTATCGCACCTCGGATTCCCGGTCACCGGAAATAATCATGGTGCGCGTTATGCCGTGCCGGCCCGGTAGGTGGCCTACAAAATCGGCAGCTCCCCCGCGCGGTTGGTCTCGAAATCGCAGCGTCGCGGCGTACCGGCCATCAAGCAGCACCGTGGCCTCCAGGCCGCTTTGCGCAGCGGGCGCCAGCTCGGAGGCCATCGGATCAATAGCGACGGCCCCGGCGCGATTGGTGATGTGCACCTGCTTGCCAGTGACCTGCGCCACCAGCCCGGCCCCGGGACGCTCGCTGACCGATTCAACCTCGGGAGCGTGCAGGTTTTGGCGCGCGGCGGCGTCCACAATCGCGGTTGCCAAAGGGTGACGGGAGTAGCGCTCCGCGCCGGCGGCCAAGGCGAGTACTTCCTCCGCGTCGAAGCCGGGTGCGACGGTTTGATCAGTAAGAGCGGGCCGGCCATAGGTGAGCGTGCCGGTTTTATCGAAAATTACGCTGCGTGTGGTCGAGATTTGTTCGAGCACTTCCGGGTTTTTGACGATGATCCCGCGCTTGGCGGACAGCGAGATCGCGCCAATTATTGCGACCGGGACTCCAATGAGAAGCGGGCAGGGAGTGGCGATGACGACGACCGCCAAAAAGCGCTGCGGATCACCGCTGATGAGCCAGCCAATAATGCCGATTGCGAGCGCAATTGCGGTATACCAACCACCCAGGCGGTCCGCCAGACGCCGGATGGGCGGGCGGCGGGTTTCAGCTTCGGTAAGGACGTCCACAATTTGGGCGTAGCGCGATTCGGCGGCGGTCGCGGTGGCCGTGATGATGAGGGCGTCCTGGCCGTTCACGGCGCCTGATAGGACGGCCGATCCCACGGACTTGGGGACCACATAGGGCTCACCGGTTAGGTAGGACTCATCCATTGCGCCGTGGCCATCCACCACTTCGCCATCAACCGGAACCAGTTCAAGGGGGCGCACCAGGAGGCGATCTCCAACGGCAATTTCGTCTGCGGTGACCTCGTCCGTGCCCTGTTCCAGGCGCTCGGCGCGCAGGCGATGGGCCCGGGCGGGGCTGCGGGCACTTAGGGCATCCAAAACTGCTGAAGCGCGGGCGGTCGCGGCCTCTTCTAGGGCTTCACCGCCTGAAAGCATCAGGACAATAATCGCGCCCACGAGCCATTCCCCCATGGCGACGGAACTAACGATTGCCACCGCGGCCAGCAGATCGACGCCGGCCTCACGGCGGGCGAGAGCGGCGAGGACCTCCCACACCAGGGGCGCGCCCCCAATGATGACGATGATGATGAGTGGGGACTGGGAGATCCACCAGGGCGAAGTGTCTGGAAGTGTGAATATAAGAACCAGGTGGGCGGCGATCGCGATAAGCGTGGCGATCGCGAGGCGCCCCTCATGAGAGCCGGCGAAGGTCGCCAGCCGACTCTTGGGGTGGGGTCCCGCAGTATGTGGGCTCATGATCTAAATTGTTTCACGCAGAATCGTGCGGAAAAAGTGAGGTTAGCCAACACTATTGTTTCGGGCGCCTAAACTTTTCACGCCGTGTGTTTGCGCGGCGGCGCGGGCTCTGCGTGGGAGTAGCTCTGGTCTTTGTGGCAGCCGCGCGGCGGCGCCAGCGCCGGGGAGGCGCATGGGCCCCCGCACCTCGCATAGGCGTGTTTTAGGCTGGGCCCATGGCGCTCCCCCTTTCAATTTTGGACCTGGCCACCATTGGCCAAGATGAAACGATTGCCCAGAGCCTGGCCGGTTCGGTCGCTTTAGCCCAGCGGGCTGAGGAGGTCGGCTATTCCCGGGTTTGGTACGCCGAACACCACAACATGAAGTCGATCGCATCCTCAGCCACTTCGGTGCTGATCGCGCACGTGGCCGCGCATACGAAGGAGATCCGACTCGGGGCCGGCGGGGTAATGCTGCCCAATCATGCGCCGCTTGTAATCGCTGAGCACTACGGGACGCTCGCCGAATTACATCCCGGGCGCATTGATTTGGGGCTGGGCCGGGCACCGGGCAGTGACCAGACAACGCAGCGGGCACTACGCCGCGACCCCGGCGCGGCGGAAAGCTTTCCCCAGGACGTGATCGAGCTGCAGGGCTATCTCTCAGATGAATCGAAAGTGCCCGGAATTGAAGCGATACCGGGCCGGGAAACCCACGTCCCGCTCTATATTTTGGGCTCTTCACTTTTTGGGGCGCAATTGGCGGCCGCGCTCGGGCTGCCCTACGCGTTCGCATCGCACTTTGCCCCGGCCATGCTGCATGAGGCAATCGGCGCATACCGCGGTAACTTCCAACCTTCCGATCAACTTTCCGAGCCTTATTTCATTGCCGCTGCCAACGTGGTCGCGGCCGATTCAGAAGCCGAAGCCCGGGCGCAAATGCAGGCAACCTTGCGGGCGCGAGTGCGCCTGTTCGCCGCGGCCGGTCGGGAAATTTCGGACGAAGAGGCAGACGCTTTTCTGGAATCTCCCGGTGGGCAGCGCATCGCCGCGATGATGCAGTATTCCGCAGTTGGCACAGCCGATGGCGTGCGCGAATATCTCACCGGGTTCGCCGCCGATACCCGCGCTGATGAGTTAATTACCGCCCATCAGGGTCCAACTGTGGCCGCTCGCTTGCGCTCGGTGGAGCTGACTGCGCAAGCCTGGGGGCTGCACCCGAAAACCGCTGCATAAAAATCGCGTCCTTGAAAAAGAACAAAATTCATGTGGTGGGCGCGGTCATAGTGCGCGGCGATAAAATTTTGGCCGCGCGCCGCGGGCCCGGAAAGACCCTGGCCGGGCTGTGGGAGTTTCCTGGCGGCAAGATCGATCCGGGGGAAACGCCGACAGCCGCACTGGCGCGCGAGGTGCGCGAAGAACTTTTATGCGACGTTGAAATCGGCCGCCAAATCACGACCACGACCCACGAATATGACTTCGGAATCGTCATTCTCACAACATTTTATGCAGCATTGCGCGCGGCGGAACCGCAACTAACGGAGCACTCCGAGCTCAAATGGGTCCCCGCATCGGAATTGGAATCTTTGGCCTGGACACCGGCTGACATCCCCGCGATCCATCAGATCGTCGCCGATTTCAGCGGGCAGGATTAGGAATACGTTTTTACACTGGACGGGACGGAAGGAGACCGTTCATGTTCCTAAAAAGCTGCAAGATGCTCAGCATCGCCGGTGCCCTTGCCCTTACCCTTGCGGCATGCGGGGGCGATAGCGATTTAGATACTCCTACCGGATCCTCCCCCACGCACGCCGATGAACCCGGCGATGTTACTACTCCCAATGACTCCGTCGATCCCGATTCAGAAGACCCGTCGAATAACAGCGCCGACGCCACTGCCAAAGATATTGATCTCGCCAGCGACGAGTTGCCCATTTCAGCCAAGGACGCGCTCGAGACATCCGCTGATGAGGTCGGCGCAGGTGGGGACGCAACGGTCCACTCCATCGAGATTGAGTTCTCCGACTCACGCGACGCCTGGGAATGGTCGGTCAAAACGCTCGTGGATGGCACGGATCACAAAGTCAAGGTCGACGCCGATACCGGCGAGGTTGTCAGACATGAAGAGGACTCCACCGACGACCACGAGGAAGCCATTGACTTGGACGATCCCATGCCGTTCGACGAAGCAAAAGACATCGCCCTGGATGCTCGTGATGGCCGGATCGTGAGCTGGAAATATGAGTGGGATGACGGCCAGTACGAGTATGAGTTCGATATCGAAGCAGACGCAGAGACGGAAGAAGTAAAGGTCTACGCCGAAACCGGGGACTCGAAACTCGATTAGCCTCCCCGCGTTTTGGCACAGCGTTCGCCTTATAGCTAGTGCACCGGTAACCGCTTGGCTGCCCAGGTAAAAAATTCCGCAGCCGAGAAAATGGGTTTTCCATACTCTTTTGCTTTGCGGGCCTTGCCCGATTGGGTTCCAATCTCGGCGACGATTAGAACATCGCACTTAGTTTTTGTGACGCTGGGCGTCCAAACCAAGTCCCTCGCGATGACGAAGTCCTCCAGCTCGCTCTTGGTTAGCGGCCTGCCGCTGGGATCGATCACCGAGCCGGTGAAACACACGCGTGCGCCCGGCGCCAAGATCGCGTCAATATCGCCCGTGTTTGCCGCAGCTCCCAATTCAATTTCGACACCCAGAAGCGTCTCGACCTCGCGCAAACGGGCAAGGAGTATCTGCGGTAGTCCGGCTGAGTTTTCGATCGCGTCCCGCAATCGGTTTTGCACAACCGCTACCAGCGAGGGGTCATCCACCGGCATCATTTGGGCCACTTGCGCCCCCGCATAGCCGCCCACCAAAATCAGGCTCAGCGCCCAACTCGCAAATAGCAGCCCCGAAAGCGCGGGGTCATGCGGCAAGCGCGGGATCCGTGTTTCAAAATCACGCAGCAGCAAAAACGCCGATTCGGTCACTTCACTGGACGTAAACGCGCTCGCCGCATCGTCATCGATACCCAGCCGGGAGCGCGCCCCCAGCGCCGCCCGCGCCCGCGCAAGCGGGGAGCTGTCGGCCAAATTCTCCCGCTCCCACGGCAATAGCGGGGCCGCGCCCAGGTCCACGCCCAACGGAAACGGAAGCGCCACGCCCAAGCGTTTTAGTTCAAAATCCAGCAGACCCAAAACCTGATCCACGTCTATACCGACGGGAGTGGCGCCGTCCATAAGCGTTAAAAGGACCGGCCACACCTGGGCCAGCGTTGGTGCGAGCAGTACATCGTGGGTGGCGATGCCAAATTGCGCCCGCGCCTCACCCAGATCACGCTGCGGGTTTACCACAGTGGTGACCTCGGAACCGTCGTCGAAAGCGATCGCGATTTCGATGGGGCGAGGGCGGGACATGCGGTCTTCAGCCCCAATAAAGTTCGCCGCTATGGCACAAAAACGCCGCGGGCGGGACTGATTGGTGGCTTGCGCTAAAAACCGATGCACGCGCCGATCAGCTTTTAAGTCTTTCGCCAACACCGGCCGCTTCAATACGAGCCCGTCCAGTGAGGTGCAGCGACTCAGCGCCACGTATAGCTGCCCGAAATCGAAGACACCGCCGGTTAGGTCCACAAAGAGCCGGTCGACCGTCTGGCCCTGGCTCTTGTGGATCGTAATCGCCCATGCCAACTTAAACGGCAGCTGACGGAACGTCCCGACCGGTTCGTGTCGCAGCGCCCCGCCGACCACGGTTGGGGCCGTCGCCTCCCACACGTGCGGGGTGATCTGCGCATGTGAGCCATCGCGAAACTCCGCCGCCACCACGATGTCACCGCCGCGGTGTTCGATCGCCGTGATTTTGCCCAGTGTCCCGTTGACCCAGCGTCCGTGTGGGTCGTTGGTGAGCATCATGATTTGTGCGCCGTCTTTGAACTCCAAGACCTCTTCAGTTGGAAAATCAAAACTGGATAAATCCCCCGATGTTTGCGCGGTGTATCGCACCACCTCCCCCGGTAACTCGGCGAGCTTTTGACGATTTCGGACGGCGACTATCCGGTTCGTGGGGGCCAGTGTCAGCCACAGTTCGTGGTCGGGTGGCGAAAAATCGGGGTCGGTGCGGGCGTTTAGGTCTGCTTGGGCTTGGTCTAAGAAAAGCCCCTCCCGGATGGCGTTGAGCACCGACGTCATGCGCTGGTCGCCCTGTTGCCGAAAAATTGTGCTCAGGGCCACGGTCGGGAACTCATGGCGCTGATACGTGTCGGCGGAAAAGAAGTAGGGAGTGGCATAGCGGGTAGTAAAGATTTCGCGCTCGTACTCGGTGACCACGGGCGGCAATTGCATTAGGTCACCTACTAGGACCAGTTGCACTCCACCAAAACGCTGACCGGGGCGGGGCCCGAAGCGCTCCAGGGCCGCGACGAGCATGTCGAATAAGTCCGCGCGCACCATGGAGATTTCATCAATGATTAAGGTGTCGAGATTCTTGAGGGCTTTAGCGAAGGTTCCCGGGTAGTAGGAGCCGCTGCGCACCTGCTCGGGCGTGATGTTGGGGTGGAAAGAAAACAGCCGGTGGATCGTATACCCGTCGACGTTTAGGGCGGCGATACCGGTTGGAGCCGCTACGAGGATGCGGCGCTGGGTTTGTTGTTCAAAGAGTCGGATGAGCGTGGATTTTCCGGTTCCCGCTTTACCGGTTAGGAACAGATTGTGGCCCCCGTGCAGCAATGTGAGTGCCTGGTCAAATTCTGGCGTGATAACTAGGTCGGTCATTGCGCACTTTCAGTCTCGTCCCCGGGGGTTGCCGGTGGAGTTGGACTGACTGTAACCCAGCGCACTGACATTTAGCGCCGATGGGAATAGCCCGGATGTAGTTTGCCTTGCAATAGACGTGAGCCACTTCGAAAATTCCACGCCGGCGGCTGACCAAATATTGCTCTCGGCAGTTATTGGGGCCGGTCAAGCCGGTCTGGCCGCGGCGTACCATCTGCGGCGGCGCGGGTTGATCGCTGGCGCAGATTTTGTGGTTTTCGACTCCAACTCCGGCCCGGGCGGAGCCTGGCGACATCGCTGGGAATCTCTCACCCTGGGGCGGGCGCACGGGATTCATGATTTGCCGGGTCTGCCGTTGGGAACACCTGATCCAACTGAACCGGCCCGGGATGTCGTAGCACGATATTACGGCCAGTTCGAGGAGCTCAATGAGTTGCGCGTCATCCGGCCGGCGCGGGTGGAGAACGTGCACTTTGAAAACGGGCTATTTGTCATCACTACTTCGCGCGGAGTCTTTCGATCACACACGTTGATCAATGCCACGGGAACCTGGGGTAGTCCCTATGTTCCGCACTATCCGGGCGCAAATGAGTTTATGGGCGAGCAGTTACACACGAAGAACTACCGCTCCGCTACCGATTTTGTTGATCAACGCGTGCTGGTGGTAGGTGGGGGAACTTCGGCACTGCAGTTCATTCAAGATCTTTCGGCCGCCGGCGTTGAAACGGTATTGAGCACGCGGCGGACTCTGCAGTGGACGCGCCGCGAATTTGGTGCCGAATGGGGATTAAACGTGGAGCGGGCCGTTGCCCAGCGCGTGCAGGCCGGTTTGGCGCCGCTGTCAGTCTCCGCCGTCACCGGCCTGGGACTAACCGATTACTACATTCCCGACATCGAAGCGGGACTGTTGATCTCACGGGGGCGACTTATGCGGCTGACGGCACGGGGCGCCGTCCTTAATGGACCCCAACCCGATGGGCGCGGGTTCCCCGACCAGGGAGTGGCAAATGAGTACGTGCGTGCCCAAAACGTGCACGCGCTGCCGGGTCAGACAACTGCGGGCGGGTTTTGGGAAGTGCCAATTGACACGGTGTTGTGGGCAACTGGTTTTCGCGCAAACGTGCGGCACCTGGCGGGGCTGGAATTGCGGGAAGCAGGGGGCGGAATCCTGCTGGGGAAAGACAATTCCACGGTGGTGAAACGGCCCGGATTATTCATGGCCGGCTATGGCGCATCGGCCTCCACTTTGGGGGCCACCCGGGCGGGGCGGCGCGCGGCCAGGGGTGTGGCGCGACACCTGGAAGCAGCATTGCACTAGTACACGCGAGACGCTCGCTGGCAG
>JAJYRW010000040.1 GCA_021793895.1 Actinomycetes bacterium | reverse complement strand
CCGATCTTCGCCGTTAATCAGACGGTCGTGCGCTCGGTTAACACCGCGGTGGTGGCCCTCCTACCCATCGGATCGATTCTGTTTATCGGATCTTTTGTCTTGGGTGCGGGAACTCTACGCGATATTTCACTGGCACTTTTCGTCGGCACGATCCTGGGCACATTCTCCTCGGTGTTTATCGCAACCCCGATCGAGGTGGACCTGCACAATCGCAAAGCTGCCACTGCCGCCCACACCAAGCGCGTCGAAGAGCTACGGGAGGCGGGCACTGATATGGACTCAGTGGTTCTGGTTGAGGGCGAAGGTGGCGATTTGAGCACCGCAAGTGCAGTCGTCCCGGGCAGTCATCGCGGTGTCGCAGCTCAGCCGCGCCGCAAGCGTGGTAAGTCGAAGAATCGGCGCCGATGATTCCCACGAGCGACTCGCGCATCGATCCATCCGCCGTCCAACTCATCATTGATCGAATTCGCCAAATTCCTGATTATCCGCAACCGGGCGTGGTGTTTAAAGACATCACCCCCGCACTGGCTGATGCAAGGGCCTTCAACGCGGTTATTGAACAATTATCGGCTGCTGCCCGCGAGCCAGTTGATGTGGTAGTTGGTATTGAAGCGCGCGGTTTCATCGTCGGATCCCCGGTGGCGCGGGCCTTGGGAGCAGGTTTTGTCCCCGTACGCAAAGCAGGCAAGCTTCCGCATCAGACCATTAGTCGCAGCTACGACTTAGAGTACGGATCTGAAACTATTGAGATTCATTCTGATGCGGTAAAAGCGGGAGATCGGGTACTGGTTGTAGACGATGTTCTGGCCACGGGCGGTACCGCGCGAGCGACATGCGATTTACTAACCGGATTGCGCGCCGAGGTTATAACGGTAGCCATGATGCTTGAAATCGCGGCGCTGAGCGGACGCAAAAAGCTGGACGACTACGACTTGGTCTCGCTCATTATCGACGACTAATCGCGCACGGGCTGGGTGTAATCGCGCACTGGCCGCGTATAGTCCCGCTTTAGCCGGGACGTAGTCCTGCTCTGGCCGGCGCGCCCGCCGACACGGCCAGATCACCCTTGACCTTACAAGCGCAAAGGCAGCTATTAAACTAGGACAATGAGCACCGAGGCAGGAAAGACAAATGCCCCGGCTGGAACAAACGGCAGCCGGCCCGCCGACGGTGCGCAAAATCCCACTTCAGCCCCGCGCACGGTCATGGCTCGCCTGGGTCGCTTCGGTCGCGCGCCCACGACGGGCCACGCCGCCCTAGAGCCGCTCTATCAGGCAGTGCATGCCACGCACCCCCGGATGGATTTGACCCAGGTAGACCGCGCCTATGAGGTTGCGCGCGAAGCGCATGAGGGGCAGATGCGTCGCTCGGGTGATCCCTACATCACCCACCCCGTTTCGGTGGCAACAATTCTGGCGGAACTGGGTATGCAGCCAGCCGTGCTGATAGCCGCGCTTTTGCATGACACCGTTGAAGACACGGATTACACCCTGGAGGAACTCACTTCCGAGTTCGGCGAAGAGGTGGCCAAGCTTGTCGACGGGGTCACCAAGTTAGACAAGGTGTCTTATGGCGATGCGGCGGAAGCTGAAACCGTTCGCAAAATGGTTGTCGCAATGGCCCGCGACATCCGCGTGCTGGTAATTAAGCTCGCTGACCGCCTGCACAATGCCCGCACCTGGAAGTTCGTTCCAGTTAGTTCCGCGCAGCGCAAAGCCCGCGAAACACTCGAAATTTACGCCCCGTTAGCCCACCGCCTGGGCATGAACACGATCAAGTGGGAGTTGGAAGACCTCTCATTTATGACGCTCTACCCCAAGGTGTATGACGAAATCGTCCGCCTGGTTGCCGAGCGTGCTCCGGAGCGGGAAGAATACTTAACCCTGGTGCGCCAGGAAGTAACTGATGACCTGCGCCGCTCCAAGATCCGCGCTGAGGTCACGGGCCGACCCAAGCACTACTACTCGATTTACCAAAAAATGATCGTGCGCGGGCGCGATTTTGCTGACATCTACGACCTGGTGGGGGTCCGCGTACTCGTGGACTCGGTGCGCGACTGCTACGCGGTGCTGGGATCAATTCACGCGCGCTGGACTCCGGTGCCGGGCCGGTTCAAAGACTACATCGCGATGCCGAAGTTCAACATGTATCAGTCTTTGCACACCACCGTTATTGGCCCGCAGGGTAAACCGGTTGAGATCCAAATCCGCACCCACGAGATGCACCGCCGCGCCGAATACGGCGTTGCCGCGCACTGGAAATATAAGAGCAAGCAGCAAACTGCGGCCGAGAAGTCCGCAACCCAGATGGCTTGGTTGCGCCAGGTGCTGGACTGGCAGCGGGAAACCACTGATCCCAGCGAGTTCCTTGATTCGCTCCGTTTTGAAATTGGTTCCGCGGAGGTTTACGTCTTCACGCCCAAGGGCGACGTTATGGCACTGCCAGCTGGATCCACCCCGGTTGACTTCGCGTATTCGGTTCATACTGAAGTGGGCCATCACACTATGGGCGCGCGGGTAAATGGTCGCCTAGTTGCGCTCGAGTCGACGCTCGAAAACGGTGACGTCGTTGAAATTTTCACATCGAAGAGCGAATCAGCCGGGCCGAGCCGCGACTGGCTCACGTTCGTGCGCAGCCCGCGAGCCCGCAACAAGATCAAGCACTGGTTCTCTAAGGAACGCCGGGAAGAGGCGATAGAGCGGGGCAAGGATCGCATCGCCAAGGCAATGCGCAAAGAGAACCTGCCCATCCAGCGCTTAATGACCCATGAGTCGCTGGTAAGCCTGGCGACCGACATGAAATACGCCGACGTCTCCGCACTCTATGGCGCCGTGGGCGAGGGGCACGTTCAAGCCTCCACCATCGTGCGGCGTCTCGTGGCCGCACTGGGTGGCGAGAGCAGCACCGAAGAGGACTTGGCCGAAGCGACAATGCCCGGGGAGCAGCGCCGCGGGCGCACCGGTGATCCGGGCGTGGTGGTCAAGGGCGTCGATGATGTCTGGATCAAACTCGCGCGGTGCTGCACCCCGGTTCCGGGTGATCCCATCGCGGGATTCGTCACGCGCGGAAGCGGCATCTCGGTCCATCGCACCGACTGCGCGAATATGAAGGTGTTAGAACAGCAGCCAGAAAGAATTGTGGACGTCGAGTGGGCGCCTACCGTAGATTCCGTCTTCCTGGTGCAGATACAGGTGGAAGCCCTGGACCGTTCGGGTCTGCTTTCGGACGTCACCCGGGTACTTTCTGACCATCACGTGTCAATTTTGTCCGCCTCCGTCACCACCACGCGCGACCGGGTAGCGATTTTGCGGTTTGTCTTCGAAATGGGCGACCCCACGCACCTGGGTCACATCAACACCGCCGTGCGCAACGTCGAGGGAGTCTTCGACGTCAACCGGATTACGGGGGACCAGGCTGATATGACTGAGGAAATGCCGTCCAGCAACTAGATGTTCTTGGCGGAACTGCTTCACAACCTGTGGCGCTTTATCCCGCAAATTCACTTAGCTAGTGCCTGAATTAGATCGCGAGCATGGTGGCCATTGCGCTGTGCATCGGGAACCATGCGGATTGAGGTTCGGAGATCCACGCCGTAATCTTTCAGTTCCTGAATGACCGGAACGGCTATTTCGGCGCGCTCCAGACGTGCGAGATCGGCGACGGTTTGCTCGGGGCTGGTTACTGCAACGCCGTCAACGAAGTGGACTGACCTGGCGCTAATGGTTGTTCGCACCGCCCGCACATCCCACTTGCGCCCCACAGGTGAAGTGCCCGGTTCCATGATCACTGACACGTATTTGGGCGGCAAGCCACCCAAATACACCCACGCGGCAGTGCGCAAGCTCAAGACTGCTCCGCGCGGAGCGAAATAGGCGCCGGCCTGGGCACGCAAAGCCGGCGTGCTGGGAAGCATCCCGATCAAATAGTGATCGTAGAACAGCGGGAGAATGGCCTTTTCCTGCGCCATTTGATGCACAACCGGCTCCGGCCCAATTTCGGCTCCAGCGACAATGATTGGAAGCGGCATACCTCTATCGTGCGCATTGGACGATAAAGGCGGAACCCGCCGCTGCCAAATTGTGGATAAGCCGTTTGCCAGATGCGGCCGGGCTAGTCCCTTGTGCTGTGCCAGCCCTGTGTGCCGGGTCAGTCCTCGCTAGCGAACTGGCTAATCTGTTCCATCCAAGAGCGGCGCACCTTTAGAGCCTCGCGTGCTTGCTCGGCGGCTTTCGCGTCACCGGAAGCCTCAGCGGCCGCCAGTTCATCTTCCAACTGCCTAAGCGACTCTTGGAGTTGTGCGGCGGCACCTTCAGCTCGCGCTCGAGTCTCGGGGTTGGACCGCTGCCATTCTTCCTGCTCGGCAGCGCGTACGGCGTCGACAACTGCGCGCAGGCGGCCCTCCACCTCGCGCATGTTTTCCCGCGGAACTTTTCCAGCCTCATCCCAGCGCTCTTGCACCGAGCGCAAGCCCGCGCGTGCTTTCTTAAGATCCTTAACCGGCAAGAGCGCCTCGGCTTCGGTTAATAGCTCGCGCTTTACCTCAAGGTTGGCGGTGAACTGGGCGTTTTCTTCTTCGAGTACCGCATTGCGGGCACCGAAGAACTTATCTTGTGCGGCCCGGAAGCGCGCCCACAGCGCGTCGTCGTCTCGACGCCCGGCATGGCCGGCCTTGCGCCACTGATTCATTAGATCGCGGTAGGCGCGGGCCGTTTCGCCCCAGTTAGTCGAGTCCGAGATCTTTTCGGCCTCTTCAACGAGCTTGGTTTTCGCCGCCTTCGCTTCCGCATTGCGTCGTGATAGATCAGCAAAGAAGTGGCGCTTAGAGCGGTCAAACGTCGTGCGAGCCGCCGAGAAACGCTTCCACAGCGCATCCTCTGTCGGCTTGTCAATGCGCGGACCGCGTCGCTGCGCAGCCTTCCAGTCTTCGAGGAGGTTCTTGAGCGCATCACCGGATTGGCGCCACTGGATTTTCGCGGGATCTGTCGCTGCTAACTTTTCGGCGGCCTCGACGATTTTTGTCCGATCGACAACGGCGCGTTCTTTTGCGGCCTGGCGCTCCGCTTCGATCGCGGCGCGCCGCTCCTTAGCGGCCTCGTTTACCTTGTTCAACAGCTCCCGCAGTGCCGGCAGATCGCCGACAGCGGCTGGCTCCTGTAGTTGCTCGCGCAGCTGCCGCAATGTGGTGTCAATTTCGCCCACACTCAGGTCACTGACGGTGGCAAGGCGGGTTTCAAATAGCCGCAACTGCGCTACCAGGTCGAGGTAGCGGGTGATGTAGAGCTGGAGGGCTTCGCGCTCCTGCACCCCGGGAAACTGGCCTACGGCACGTTCCGTGTCGCCGTCCTTAACAAAGACATTGCCTTCCGCATCGACGCGACCAAACTTGGCCGCCTCATCCGCGGCGGCTTCATCAACTGGGGGCGTCACCGGTGCAACCGGCGTTGCGGGCGTGGTCCCTGTATCAGTCTTCTTTGCTGCCTTTTTGCCCGCCGGGGGACGGGGCAGAGCCGAGGGTTTCGGCAGGGCCGATGGCTTGGGTACCGCCGAGGGTTTGGGCGGTGTCGGACCCGCGGCTGGCTCGGCTTTCGGCGCAGCCTCAGCCGCGGCGGCAGCCTCGGGTTTCGCAGTCTGCGTCGCCTCGGGTGTTGGAGTCTGCGCCGCTTCGGGGCTCGCAGTCTGCGCCGCCTCCGGGGCTTCGTCTCGACTTGTCTGCTTTGACGGGTCAGGGGTATGGGAGGTCACTGAAGTGCCACCTTTTCGATCGCGATCGGCCATTGCGGAGCCACGCCGTCGGCGGCGAGTCCGCCTTCGGCAATCTTACTGACAATCTCTAGACCAGAGGTGACCTGGCCTAGGACCGTGTAACCACCGGCTTCATCCGATGGAATTTGAGAATCCTCATAGGTAATGAAAAATTGCGAACCCATCGACTCGGCGTCCCCGCCCATCCGTGCCATGGCGAGCGTGCCGGCGGGATAAACATCGTCTTCGGGTGCGTTTTCAATCGGACCATAGGTATAGCCCGGCCCGCCGGTGCCCATACCGGTGGGGTCACCGCACTGCAGGACGAATATTCCAGACGTCGTCAATCGATGGCAGGCGGTGTTGTCATAGAAACCGTTATTGGAAAGTTCAACGAAAGACGCAACTGCCTGCGGTGCGGCCGCGCCGTCAAGTGTCACCTCAATATCGCCACAACTTGTGGCAATCGTTCCCGTCCAGTCCCGGTCTTCAGCTTTTTCGGGGTCGGGCGCTGCATCGAGCTGGAAGGCTGGCTCGGCTACGAGATCCTCCGGAACGGGGCAGGGGCTGTCACCCGCAGCATCACCCGAGGGGTTATCAACCGGGGGTGGGATGGGCGTTTCACTAGCAGAATCGCTGGGATTCATGAGCAGCACGGTGACTGTTCCCAATCCGCTCAAACCCAGCAGCGCCGCCAATACCAAGGCCATGGTGCGCTGGCGGCGTTTACGCGCATTCGCCCGGTATTCCTCGCGGCGCTCCGCCTTTTCTCTAGCTCGCGCACGATCCTGCTTGGCCTTAGCCACAAAACCTCCACTTAATTTTTGCCCAGGTTAGTTATCGCCCTGGTTCGGGCAGGAAAAACAACCCCGAGACAGTCTAGAGGGGAAAAGTGTTTTCCTGGGCACGTTCGGGTAACAGTCCGGTATCGAGTTGCGCTTTTTGCGGGCGATAGGCTGGCCTGGTGCTAGTTATTACGGTTCCTTCGCGCGCGCTGGATGCCAATTGCTACATCGTTGCGCCCGCCCCGCAGTCACCGGCGATCATCATTGACCCGGGCTTGGGCACGGTGGACGCAGTAGCCGAGGTGGTCGAACATCACGACCTGCAGGTACGCGCGGTAATCGCCAGCCACGGCCATCTGGACCACATTTATGATGCGCCGCAAATGTGTGCCCGCTTCAATGTGCCCCTGTGGATTCATCACGCCGATCGGCACTTGTTGACTGACCCGTGGGCGGGTGTGGACGGTGATTTGCGCCGCATGCTTGAGCCGGCTTTTGCGGGCAAGGCCTGGTTGGAGCCGGATCGCGTGCAAGAAATTACGGACGGCGTCTCTTCCGTAGGTGCGCTCATGGGAGTTGGGCTCGATGTCGTCTTTCGACACGCCCCCGGGCATACCGGAGGATCGATTTTGATCGACGTGGCTGGTGCGCCGGGAGAACACTCGACACTGCTGACCAGCCCGCAGGACGACCTGTCCAACTTCGTACAGTGCAGCCGGACAGTCTTTACTGGAGATGTGCTGTTCGCGGGAACGATCGGCCGCACGGATTTCCCCGTGAGCTCACCCGAAGCCATGGCGACGTCTTTGGAAATGATTCGCACCGAACTCGTTGCGGATTCAGCAATTTTGTCCGGTCACGGCCCAGCTTCAATTTTGGAGCGCGAATTTGCTGCGAACCCGTGGTTGGCTGCGCGCAGTTGATTTTAGGGTTGCAAACGGCGTCGGCGTTGCTTAACGGCGTCCAAGCACCTTATGGCACCAAGCAGCTTTTTGATGTTGATTAGCACTTTATAGGCATTAATAGACGAGAAGAGTTTTTGAAAATGGCACGTCCCACAGCCCTGTCGGGTTTTCCGGAGTGGTTACCGTCCCAGCGCATGATCGAGCAGCAGTTGCTGGCACAGCTGCAGAAGGTATTCGAACTGCACGGATACGTTCCGCTGGAAACGCGCGCGGTGGAGCCGGTAGAACAACTGCTTAGTAAGGGGGAAACCTCCAAAGAGGTCTACGTGCTGCGCCGGCTCCACGAGGATGAGGACCAGCTCAGTGCGGAAGCTGCCCCGAGCTCGCAAGTTGACCAGAGCCAACTCGGGTTGCACTTCGACCTCACCGTGCCGCTGGCGCGGTATGTGCTGGAGAACGCGGGGAAGCTCCAGTTCCCGTTTAAGCGCTATCAGATTCAAAAGGTTTGGCGCGGGGAGCGACCCCAGGAGGGGCGTTTCCGCGAGTTTTATCAAGTCGATATTGATGTTATCGGCGCGGATAAACTGCCGTATCACTTCGAGGTGGAAGTTCCACTGGTTATGGCCAAGGCACTGGCAAAGTTACCGATTCCGCCCATCCGGATGCGCATCAACAATCGGCGCGTTGCCGAAGGGTTTTACCAGGGCCTGGGCCTGTCAGATACCCAAGAGGTGCTGCGGTCCATTGACAAGCTCGCCAAGATTGGTCCCGATGCCGTGGCGCAGCTGCTGCAAAGCGAGGCTGGGGCATCGGCCAAGCAGGCACAGGCCTGCTTGGAATTGGCACAGATCACGGGGGTGACCTCGGCGGTCGTTGATGATGTCCGCGCGGTGGCCCAGCGCTACGGTGTCGAATCTGAACTTCTGGAACTGGGCTTAAGTGAGCTGGCTCAGCTGCTCGATGCGGCCCAGGACGACTTAGCGGGCATTGTGATCGCTGATATGTCGGTCGCGCGCGGTCTGGATTACTACACGGGTTCGGTCTACGAAACCGAGTTGGTCGGCCATGAAGATTTGGGTTCGATCTGTTCTGGCGGCCGCTATGACGAATTGGCCTCAGATGGTAAGAACACCTACCCGGGGGTTGGCATGTCTATCGGGCTTTCCCGCCTGCTCTCTCGGCTTTTCCGACAAGAACTCGTAACGCTTTCCCGTTCGGTACCTACAGCCGTCCTGGTTGCCGTCAACTCAGAAGATGAGCGCGCTGCCTCGAACCGGATTGCCAGCACGCTGCGTGATCGGGGAATTGCGGCTGAGACGTCGCCAAATGCCGCCAAGTTTGGCCGCCAGATTCGATACGCTGACCGCCGCGGGATCCCGTTTGTGTGGTTTGTCGGTGCCGGTGATGATGGCAGCGACCAGGTTAAAGACATTCGATCTGGAGATCAGGAGGCGGCTGACGCGGCGACATGGAATCCTCCGGTTGCGGATTTACGCCCGCGCATTGAAGCAGCCGAAGCATAAAAATTTCGGTGGGGCACTAGACTCGGGAACTTGGAAATAACTCTGGTTTTTATAGCCGCATTTCTGAAAATTTTAAGCATTAACAACACAGTTCGTAATTAAGAGTTACTCGCAATAACACAGTTCATTGGAAGGACCACCGTGCTGCGCACTCACGAGGCCGGAACATTACGCGCCGAACACATTGGCACCACCGTCACCCTTGCTGGCTGGGTAGCGCGCCGGCGGGATCACGGCGGAGTGACATTCGTTGATCTGCGTGACGCTTCGGGTGTCATGCAGGTTGTGGTGCGCGAAGAGATCGGCCACACCCTGCGTTCCGAATTCGTCCTCCAGGTCACGGGTGAGGTCAGCCGCCGCCCCGAGGGCAATGAGAACCCGGCCATCGCCACGGGCGAGGTCGAACTCATGGCCGATACGGTCGTCGTCCTTAATGAATCCGTTCCACTGCCCTTCCAGGTGACATCAGATGGGGATGACACGGGAACCATCAGCGAAGAGGCGCGTCTGAAATATCGCTACCTGGACCTGCGGCGGGAGGGCCCGGCCCAGGCGCTGCGGCTGCGGTCGAAGGTGAACCAGGCTGCGCGCCGGGTGCTTGACAACCATGAGTTTGTAGAGGTGGAAACACCGACGCTTACGCGCTCAACTCCCGAAGGGGCCCGGGACTTCCTCGTTCCGGCGCGGCTGCGTCCGGGCAGTTGGTACGCGCTGCCGCAATCCCCGCAGCTGTTTAAGCAGTTGCTGATGGTCGCGGGAATGGAACGGTACTACCAAATAGCGCGCTGCTACCGCGATGAGGACTTCCGCGCCGACCGGCAGCCCGAATTCACCCAGCTGGATGTGGAGATGAGCTTCGTCGAACAGGACGACGTCATCGCGCTGGCTGAAGACCTGCTGCGCGAGGTGTGGGCCACGGCTGGCTACGAGGTCTCCTTGCCAATCGAGCGCATCACCTACGCCGATGCCATGGCCCGCTACGGCACCGATAAACCGGATCAGATCGGAA
>JAJYRW010000039.1 GCA_021793895.1 Actinomycetes bacterium | reverse complement strand
CTATGGCTTGCCGAAATGACAGGCCCGCGGCAACCGTGACGCCCAAGACATCTAAAAAGTCGGGCAGTTCGCGCTCAATTTCTTGCTGGCGCTTGGAGGCGGTGGAGTGCAACCACAGGCGCATCCACCCCATCAGTACGACCGCGATGAAGCCCCCGAAAATGGGCTGTCCTAAAATCAGGGTGACAACGAAGAAAACGATCGCCAAAACGACAAAGCCGGTCTGCCGGCGCACATATGCGTTGACCGTTACTCCGTCGGGTTGGCCCGCGCGCCGAATAGTTTGGTCGAGTTTTCGTAGCCGTTGCGGACCGTAGATGCGCAAGGCGGTTCCCATAAACCGAGCCCCCAGCCCGTCAAGAAGTTCCGCAAATCCCTTACGCTGCTTGCCGCCCTCTTCAGCGGTGGCAAAACCTTCGGCGACGGTCTCCAGCCCGGTGCTGCGCATCAGCCGGACTGCCAGGACCGCGCAGACTAAAAGCACCGCCGAAGCGATCGGGATCCACAACAGGCTCATCTAGTTCTCCACCTTGGTGAGGCGTTGAATCAGAAAGAACCCGGTCAAGAACAGGGCGCCTGAAACTCCCAAAACGATCTGCCCCAAAAGTGTTCCGATCATGTTGTCGAGCGCCCCGGGATTCATCAGATTCATCAATAAGATCGCCGCGATACCAATCATGATGACGGCATACCCGGAAAAGGAGGCACCCATCATGGCGGACTTCACATCTCGATTTAACTGTTTGCGATCATCGAGCGTGTCAGCAATGTTCGTCAGCGCACTTACCAGCGTGCCGCCGGCGCGCGCTTGAATGATCAGTGTCTGAATAAGAACACTCAACTCCCGCGACGGCAGCCGGCGCGATAGATTTTCCAGCGCGGTTGCGAGCGGCAGGCCAAGATCGGTCTCAGATTTCACCTGACGTAACTCACTGGCGCTGGGCTCATTCATCTCCGTGGAGGCCAGCGCAATTGAGCGCTGCATTCCCAGCCCGGCGGAGGCCCCATTTGCCAGCAACCGTGCTAGTTCTGGCAACTGCAAAATGAATTTTTCGAGGCGGGCTCGGCGTTTGCGTTCAATCCACTGCTTCACACCTGCGATAAGGGCCAGGGCGATCAGCCCCGTTCCGATGTTTCCCACCAGTGGCCGGGCGATTAGGGAAGCGGCCGCGATGCCAAATGCTGCCTGCAGTATGAAAACAGTGGGCGAAACACTGGTCATACCGGCGCCGGCCAGCGAGGCCGAAAACTTCTCACCCCAGGAGGTTTTACGTAAGATGCGATCAATGCGCTCGAGGGAAAACTTCTGCCCACCGGTGCCGCTTTCTGCCGCGTCGAGCATCTGCTGGCGATAGGCCCGGTTGTCGCGCAGGACCGCCGTGGTGGTCACTGCCAGCGCCAAGGTCAAAATTAAGAGCAGCGTGATTGTGGACGGCGTCATGCTGGGTGCTGCTTTCCCGGCGCCACTTCGCCGGCTACTTGGAGCCGCTCGGTCAGATCTCGCGGCAGCCCCTTGTAGACAAATTCGCCGGTAACAACGCGGTCGGGGCCGATTGGCTCGGGCACAAAACGCATGATCGGCTCGATTTGATAGTCCTCTTGGCGTTTAGAGGTCAAAGCTACGACCTCTTCGACGCGGCGCGTGCCATCGGCGGCGCGCTGTAAGTGCACTATCACATCTACCGCGCCATTAATTTGGTCGCGGATCGTCAAAACTGGCAGCTCCAACTCGCTCATGGTCGCCAGAGTTTCGAGGCGGCCCAACGCGTCCAACGCGCTGTTAGCGTGCACGGTTGCCAAGGAACCCTCATGCCCGGTGTTCATGGCCTGAAGCATGTCGAGGGTTTCGCCGCCGCGAACCTCACCAACGACAATGCGGTCCGGCCGCATTCGCAGTGCGTTGCGCACTAGGTCGCGAATCGTGATTTGCCCCTCGCCCTCCACGTTGGCGGGCCGAGATTCCAGCCGCACCACGTGTTCTTGCTGCAGGGAAAGTTCCGCCGCATCTTCAATTGTGACGATGCGGTCGCTGTCGGGCAGCAGCCCAGATAGGGCGTTTAAGAACGTGGTTTTACCGGTGCCCGTTCCCCCGGAGATCACGATGTTGCAGCGCGCCCGAATCAGACTGCCCAGTAAAACTGCCGTCTGCTCATCCAGGCTGCCCATAGAAACCAGTTCACCGAGCCGGTAGGGCCGTGGGAAGCGCCGAATAGTCAGTGTCGGGCCGTCGAGCGCCAGGGGCGGGATGATCACGTTGACGCGTTCGCCGGTGGGCAGCCGCGCATCGACCATGGGCGAAGATTCATCAACGCGTCGGTTCACCGATGAGACGATGCGGTCAATGGTCTGCATTAGGTGTTCGGTGGACGAGAACGTGGTAGCGATTCGTTCAATGCGGCCGCGGCGCTCGACAAAAATGTCATTGGGACCGTTGACCATGATTTCGGTTACCGACTCATCATTTAAAAGCGGTTCTAAAACGCCCAGGCCCAGCGCCTCGTCGACGACCCGGCGAATGAGCGCCGCCCGTTCCCGGGCAATCAGAACCGGACCCTCAACGGTAATGAGGTGAGAGAGCACGCGCTCCAGGCGGGCGCGGCGCTGGGTAGCGCTTAGCCCGGATAGTTCACTGGGATCAATCTCTTCTAAAAGACGTTCCCGGTAGCGGCCCACCAAATCGGGACCGCCCGAGCGCTGCTCCGGTCTTTGTACGCGATCAAGAAGCGACAAAATTAAACCTCCGGAAGTTCCGCCACGCGCTCGACCGTGATGGTGTGTTTGACTCCGGCAATACCGATACCGTATTCCGCTTCCACCAAGACGCACGTTCCCGCACAGCCTGCCTTTGCTGCCGAGCCCGTCTTCACCGAACTCAAAGTCGCCCAGCCTGGGAGCGCATTTTGCACAACATTTTGCGCATTTGCCCCCGACGTGGATGCGGCTCGCGCGCCGTCGCGGGCAGCAGACTCCGTCACCGAACCCAGCTGCGCCGCAAAAACACCCTGCACGCCAAGAATCGTGACGAGAATGACCAGCGCCACAACACCAACCGTCTCGATGGATACCGCGCCGCGCTCTTGGCGAATTTGCTTAAGCGCTTTTCTCATTACTGCTCCTTTAAGACGTCAGCGGAGGCCGAGGAAGTAAAGTTCACGCCCGGAATAATGGTGGGAATATCAATGTCTACGGCAACCGAAGCCGGGTGGACCGAGATCTGGGAACGCTCCGACCACCAGCCACTCAGTTCGTTTTTGGCCGCTCCCTGCACCTGCGCGCTGTTCTTGCCCACCTGGAGGGCACGTGCCCCCTGTTGGGCGGCGTTGTCTGCCATGAGGAAGCCCGCGCCGTAGAAAACAGCCTGCACGCACACCAGCAGCGCAATCAAGATGAAGACGATGGCAACCGGCATTTCAACTGCCGCCTGCCCCCGCTCCGCCGCGGCTTTATTTTTTCGGCGCTGCCGCCTCTTGCGTCCGCTGCGTTTTGCGTTATCGGTGGCCTCGGGGGGCGGAGTTTGCGCGGCAGTCGTATTCAGCGCCCCTGCGCCGGCCTCCTTTGCTTGCTTTTCCATATCACTGACGAGCGCGCGGCGAATGGAAACGTGTGCGGGGGTTCGCACCTCGGTAATAGTTGCCGTGTTCATCGCCGATTCGAATGTTGTTCCCCCGTCGTCAACAGTGAACGCCACGGGTACCTCCACAACTCGTTGGGCAAGAGATTGCTGGACTTCGCTGCGATTTGATCGCTTGTTGAGTACCAGATGTACTCGGTTTGCCGGGCGTACCATCAGCCGATCCCACATGGATAGTGTGCGGCGCGCCCCGCGGAGTGAAGGCAGGTCCGGCGTCGTAACCAAGAGCGCCTGATCCACCAGCTCCAAAATCACTGCTTTGGATTCGTCCAGATCTGATCCCAGATCCAGAACGGAAAAATCGAATTGGTGTCGCAGCGCATTAACAACTGCGCGCGCAGCCTCCGGCGTCATCTGCTCGCCGTCCTCCCCCATTTTCGGAGCCGAGAGCAAGCGCAAACCGCGGCCAATGTCATATGAGGTTTCAGCGAGCACGCGTCCGGACATTTCCTGGCTCAAATCAACCAGGTCCACTAGGGAGCGCTGCGTCGTGACTCCCGCATAGGCGTCGATGTCGCCGTTTTGTAGATCAAAGTCGCCTATGGCCACCGAGTGCCGCTCGGTGAGTGCGTGGGCCAGAAGTAACGAAACCACCGAGGTGCCCACCCCGCCCTTGGCCCCGTAAACCGCTATGACCGTTCCGCCCCGACCGCTGCTCAAATCTGCGGAGAGATGCTGACGGGCTGACAGCGCCCACTCCGACAGTGCTTCGAGTCGTGAGACAATCTCGTTCAGGCTCGAGGAGTGAGAAAGCACCGAACGGGCCCCGGCGTCCATAGCCGCCGCGTACTCTTCCGGCGACGCCTGTTCGACCAGGAGCGCGATTCCCACCAGCGGGAATGTGGCACTGATCGACCGCGCCACGGTCGTGCCCCCCGATTCGAGCGCCGAATCAATCAGGACCACGTCGATATCGGGGTTGCGTTCCAGCGCGTCACGCAGCGCATCGCCGGAATCCACGGTTTGCGCGACGTTAATCTCTTCAGTTTCGGCTAAAAGTTGGCTGAGCCGATCTCGCGTTTCGATATCGCGCGTTGCCAAAATTACGTTCGTGCTCATTCGTCACCGCCCTCCCCGTTATCACTATCTTCTTGGTCAGACCCTCCGGAGAAAATCTTTTCCTGATCGCTTACGTCTTCGCTGTCACCGGCGCCGCGCAGTGCGAGGCGGAGTTTGACTGAGAAACTCTCGATATACGCCAGTCGGACCGCATCGGCTGTCTCTAATGCAAACGTCACCGGCACACCCTGCGTTTGGGAAAGATTTCCAGTTTGATCTGTTTCTTCCATGTCCTGGGGCAGCCCGACATCTAAAACTAGAACGTCTGAGGCCCACAGCTCTGCCCATGAAGGAGTGTCGTCATCCCCTTCAATCGTGGCGATGATGTCCACGTGATCGCCGGGGGCGACCTTGCCCGCCACACCGGTTTCCGCGTCGACCACGATGGCCACTTCTCTAAAGCCGGGTTGAATGCCAGGTCGCGGAATTGCCATACCCTCTTGCAGCGTCGCACCTTCGAAGTAATCGGTGGCCGCCACCAGGCCCACCACGTCGGTGGCCGACTCGATCGCGCCCTCCGGAACCCACCGTTCGGGTAGCTCAACGGTTGTCAACATGTCGGAGTCGATCGGCTCCAGCGCTTTGACATCGCGCGACAGTTGCTGAACCTCCGTCATCGGCCCCACTTTCGAGTTCACATCGCTGACGAAACTTAAAACGGCAAAAAACACACCGATAGCTCCGAGCACGGTGAGAATCAGAAGCAGGGCTCCACGCCGTTGGCGAGGATTCACGAGTTTCCTCCAAGATCAGTTTGAGGCACAGAATTGACGCTAAGTTCGAGATGGCCCACCGGAACACCGCAAAATATGCACCGCTGGTCACTGCCGGATCGCCGGCACGAGACGCAGGCTGCCGAACGACCTACCTCGTAGAGCCCAGCGGTCTCGCGAGCTATTTGTTCGGGCTGCTGAAATACGGCTGAAGCCTCGATCCAGCGGCGTGCCTCCCAACTTGGTGTTGATTGGGAAGGCAGCGTGATCGCGTTGGGGGGTAGGGGTTTTATTTTCTCCGCCGGCCACTGCTGGGCGGAGAAGGCAGTTACATAGAGCGGCGCTTCGAGCGGGTTTAAATCTTTTTGCCGCTTAATTTGCTGGTTCGTCCAATCGACCAGGTAACGAGTCCCCGGCATGAGGCTGATTACGTGGTCTAGAAGTGTCGGATTGGGGTGCGAGACACGCGCTACCGAAGACATCAGCACCTGCGTATACGAGCTGGCAATTACGCGCCGCTCGACCGCGCCCACCACACCCAATCGATCCGCGGGCAAAAGTGCCAGCGTCGCGGCCAGAACAAAGAAGAGTGTGGTGGGCACCGTGCTGGTGTAGATCCCAATGCGCTCGGTATTCAGCGATAGCCGCACGCCACGAGCTACCCTTTCCGCGGCCGCGCTGCGGGTGACTAAAACAACGTCTTCATCGGCGTTGACCTGTGAGATTGCGGTGAGGATGCTGTCCCAATTGGGGTCGGCCTGTTGCAAGCCGACTGGCAAGGATTCCGGGCTAGCTACAAAAATCACTGCCATAACAAGTAGTTTTCTTAAATCCTATTCAGCAAAAATTTGGGCATACCGATACACCAAGTTCGCAGATTAGCATATGAACATTTGGCAATTTCTAGCCAAAAGCAGCAATTGCATCAAATAGCCAACTTTCGGCAAGTTCCGGCCAAAAGACGCCGCCGAAGTATCTATGAAGCAGTCCTTTAGTTAGAGCCAAAAACCCGCATTCAGGAGGCTACCTTTACTGGAAATAGCGCATATTCGTGCGGCTACTTGCGCTGGGGTTAAAACAAGCCGGTGTGAGTGATATAACAATATGACGCTGGAGAGAATTGAAGCGCCTGCCAACGCAGTCATTATGCGTCCCAAACACTTATAAAGACACTGGCCGATTGAAAGTTTATGAAAAAGAAAGAACTACTCATTAATAATCGAGCGGTTGCGGCGGCGCTGATAGCTAACACGTTCCGCACGCGCCTGCGCGGAATGCTTTTTCGCAATCCATTACCCGATGCGATGCTGATCCAGCCCACGAATGCGGTGCACGGCATTGGCATGACCCAGAGCCTCGATGTAGCATTTGTCGATGCTGCCGGAGCGGTTTTACAGATCAGCCGGCTGTCTCCGTTTGGATTCAAAAGCTGCCGCGGTGCCGCATCCGCCCTGGAGGCCCCAGCGGGCAACTTCGCTAAGTGGAATCTGCAAGTCGGAGACGTTCTTGAGTTTCGGTAACCGGCGCGCTTGCTCCGAGCCGCACTACCCCGCGCGAGGGAGTTTTCTAGGTTCCGCGAGCGCGCGGGTCCTGCACAGAGTTACTCGGCGCTGGGCTCGGCTGCGCCCTGTTCGACGGGAACGTCGGCAAAGCGCATCCGGTCCGGAACCTCAATCGTCACCGTGTCGCTACCCGGATTGGGCCAGAGGACGAACTGGCGGTAAACATCGCCCTGTTCATAGGTGCCCATGGGCCGCGGGTCCCCCACAATGTCGTAGATATCGAGGCCCAATTCGTTCTCCTCTTTTACGTACTCGATGGGATAGAGGCTCGAAGTTCCCGTTGCGATCGTCAGGAGCGCGGTGCCATTACCTTCCAAATAATTCGATACGGTGCGGCCGGTCCCGGTCGTGAAGCCACCATCGGCGTAAAGATCTGAAAGTGCGGCGCCGCCGGGATCTGCGGCGAGGACCTCTACTTCAATAACTCCAAGTAAGTAGTCTTCATCAAGTTCAGTTACGGAGGCAATTGAAATTCCGGCCGTATCTGTAGCGGACTCCACGCCCGGAGAGAACTCTAATTGCTCATGGCCAGAAACAGTGGGGGCGTCAGTCTCAGGCACCTCGTCGCCGCTGCCACGTTTGGCTACACTGGCATCTTCTTTTGCAGTGAACTCAATTTCCACCCGGCGGTTTGCTTCGCGGGCCTCTTCTGAAGTGCCCTCCACGGCCGGTTCGCTCTTGCCTCTCCCCTCGGAGGTGATGGTGTGTCCAGAGAAGTTTTCTTCAAAGACCTTTTGCACGCTCGCCGCGCGCTTTTCCGAAAGTTCCTGGTTAAACGAAGCAGAGCCCTGATCGTCGGTGTGTCCGACCAGGTGAATTTCGCCGCCTTCTAGCGCGATGTCTTTAATCTCTTCTATGGCCTTTTCGATTGTTTTCTTGGCGGCCTTATCTAGCTTGTGTTCGCCAAAATCGAATAGCACATCGGATGCCAGGGTCCACGTTACGTAATCGCCCTCTTCACTCACGTCCGACACATCATCGAAATCGATTGACCGGACGGAAAGCGGAAACACTTCCCCGGAAAAGTCTTCCCCCACGTCTAAATCACTGGCAGTAACGGTGAATTCATCCTCGGCGCCCAAATCTTCAACTGGCACGCTGGGTACATAACCCAAAAATGGAATGTCCAAATCAACCGAATCAATTGTCGGCGCCTCAAAGTAGGCGTATACCGATACTGGTTCCCCGCCCGGTTCAACCTGGAGCGCGTTGATATCTGTCGAAGCGGCAAACTGTTCTGCGCTGTCTGCCGCCACGGTATAAATTTCCGCCCCCGCGCGATCAACCAGCCGCAGATCTTCTGCTCCCTGGCTCGGCTGCGCGCCATCGCGGGTGAAGACCCACGTCAGATCCAGCGGCTCGGCGCCGGCACCATCGGAGGAAGCGGCAACATCAATCTGGGCCAGCGCGTGCTGTCCATCAGATTGGATTGGGTAGACGCTGACTTCCAGAGGCGTATCAAAAAACTCGGTGTTTATAACTTCCGCCGGCTGGGGCCCCGGATCAGGCTCTTCGGTCTCTTCCGGGTTCGAATTATCTGGATTACCCGTTTGGGAGGGGTCCGGGTTGGTGGGCTCGTCACTGCTGGAGCATCCCGCCAATACGAGGACGGCAGCAACCATACATATCCGGAACTTCATGGTTTCCCTTCTGGAAGGCGATCACTTTGCCAGCATAAAAACTTGCCAGTGTATAAGCCGACGACACGGCAGGTTAGCACACAAAGATTTGGCTAAAACCTGCCGAAACTACAGCTTCGTCACCGGCGAATAGCGCAGCAATAAACGCTTCACTCCCTCACTGCGAAAGTCGACTTTTGCCACCGCATTGCGTCCTGATCCCTCAACTGCGATCACAGTTCCTAGGCCGTAGGTGTCATGCGTTACCTTGTCGCCCACGGCGAGGCTCGGGGCCGCACCCGAACTGCTTCCGGACGCGGGAGGCGAGGGCGGAATGTGCCGACTTTCCACTCGGCCACCGCCGCCGATGACGGGTCCGCCACCCCCAATTACCGGCTCCCCCCAGCCGGTATCGGCATCTGATTGCCAAGAGCTGCGCGTGCGGTACTGCGCTGTGGCGGATTCAGCGCGTTTCCAGTCGATCAATTCCGTGGGAATTTCACTTAGGAAGCGGCTGGCTGGGAAGTGCTGCGGCGCGCCCCATGAGGCCCGCATGGCCGCGCGGGAAACGTAGAGCCGCTCGCGAGCCCGGGTGAGCCCCACGTAGGCAAGGCGGCGCTCTTCAGCCAGCTCGTCGTCGTCCATAAGCGAACGATTATGCGGGAAGGTGCCATCTTCAAGGCCGGTGACAAATACGACCGGGAACTCCAGGCCCTTGGCGGTGTGGATTGTCATGAGGGTGATGACGCCCTTATCTTCAGCGTCCGCGTCGGGGATTTGGTCCGCATCTGCGACCAGGGCGACGCGCTCGAGGAAGTCCCCCAACTCGCCCTCGGGGAACGCCTCTTCGAATTCGCTGGCGACCGCGGTGAGTTCGGCGAGGTTTTCCAGGCGCGATTCGTCTTGCGGGTCATCACTTTCGCGCAGGGTTTTGGAGTATCCGCTGCGCTCCAGGATGGCGTCGAGCAGGTCCGCGATGGAGGTCCCCGCGCGCACGAGTTCTAAAAACTCATCGAGCAGCTCGACGAATCCGTTCAGGGCGCGCAAGGCGCGGGTAGTCATGCCGGGAATTTCTTCGGCTCGGCGCAGCGCAGCACCAAAGGAGATGCGTTCCTGGGCGGCGAAGCCCGCGACGGTGGATTCGGCCTTATCGCCGATGCCGCGCTTGGGGACGTTCAAAACCCGCCGCAGGTTTACATCATCATCCGGATTATCGACCAGGCGCAGGTAGGCCAGGGCGTCCTTAATTTCGCGGCGCTCATAAAAGCGGGTTCCCCCTACGACGCGATAGGGCAGCCCAACGCGGATGAGGATGTCTTCCAGCGCGCGTGACTGGGCATTGGTGCGGTAGAAAACGGCGACGTCCCCTGGCCGCACGTCCTCAGTGTCCCCCA
>JAJYRW010000038.1 GCA_021793895.1 Actinomycetes bacterium | reverse complement strand
GGATGCCGACCCAGATCTGCTGCGCCACCTAGAAGAACGTGGCCTGCACCTGGACGTGGTGGTGGAAGTGCGCGGCCAGGCACCGTTCACCGGCGGCACCACAATTGCGCGGTTGGACGCGGACACGCGGGCAGCGGGGGAGACCCAGCCGGGCGGCGATGCACCGCCCGAGGCAGAGTCGGCCCAGGACAGCGCCGACAAGGTAGTGCTGGGCGAGGCGGCGCTGGCCGCGATCTGGGTGGTGCGCGCCCCGCGCCTAGGCGGTGTGAGCCCCGCGCCCAGGTCATGCGCGCCGCCCAGATAAATAAGCGTTAGCGTTAGGGCATGAAGTCTGGCATTGATAACGCTCCCGTTGATCCCCAAGTTCGCCCGCAGGATGACCTATTTCGTCACGTAAACGGCACGTGGCTGAAGGAGGTCGACATTCCGGACGACCGCGCCACCTACGGAGCTTTCGTAGTTCTCGTCGAAGAGGCCGAAAAGGCCGTCCGTGAAATCATTGAAGAGGCCGCAAGCCGGGTCGATACCCCTGGCGAGCACCGCCGCACCCCTGGCGAGCACCGCCGCCCGGATCGCAGCGATGATCACATCGGCGCGGTCGGCGAGAAAATTGGTCTGCTCTATCGCAGTTTCATGGCTGAAGATGATATCGACGCGCTGGGCATAACGCCGATAGCCAACGATGTCTCGCGCATCGAATCGATTGCCAGCATCGAAGAATTTATCGCGATTCTGGGTCGGCTGGAGCGGGACGGGTGCGCCTCCGCCCTCATGTTCGGCGTTGACACTGACCCGGGCGATCCCAACCGCTACATCGTGCGCATGGTCCAGGGCGGGCTCGGGCTGCCCGATGAGTCGTACTACCGCGATGACGACGCCGCCGAACTGCGCAAAGACTATGAAGCGCACATCGCAAAGATGCTCAGTTTTGTGGGCCGATCCGAACCCGAGTTGCGTGCCCGGGGCATCTTAGAGTTGGAAACCTCGCTGGCTGCAGCGCACTGGGATCAGGTGCGCAGTCGCGACGCCTCAGCGACATATAACCCCATGGATCGCGAAGGCTTGGAAAAGCTGGCGCCGAAATTCCCGTGGGATGTCTGGCTTGAACACATGGGAGCCCCCGAACACACCCTTAACAACGTGGTGGTCCACCAACCCGATTTTTTCACCGCCCTGAGCGATCACCTGGTGGAGGATCGCCTGCCGGTGTGGCGCGACTGGCTCACATTTCACGCCGTTTCGTCCGCCGCCCCGTACCTAAGTGGCGACCTAGTGGCCGAAAACTTTGACTTCTACGGCCGCAAACTCTCCGGTGTTCCGCAACTGCGTGAGCGCTGGAAGCGCGGGGTAGCGCTCGTGGAGGGCGGTCTTGGCGAGGCCGTGGGCGAGCTCTATGTGGAAAAGCACTTCCCGCCCGCACATAAACAGCGCATGGAGCGCCTGGTAGACAAGCTCATTGAGGCCTACCGGCGCAACATTTCCCAGCTTCCCTGGATGACCGAGGAAACGCGCAAAAAAGCGCTGGATAAGCTGGAAAAATTCACGCCGAAGATCGGTTACCCGAATCGCTGGCGCGACTACTCCGGTCTAGATATTCGTGCTGATGATCTACTGGGCAATGTCCGCCGAATCACCGCTTTTGAACTTGATCGGGAACTGAATAAGCTTGGCGGACCGGTTGACCGCGAGGAGTGGTTCATGACTCCGCAAACCGTCAACGCCTACTACAACCCGGGCATGAATGAGATCGTGTTCCCGGCCGCGATTTTGCAGCCCCCATTCTTCGACGCGAACGCCGAAGACGCCATCAACTTCGGCGGTATCGGTGCGGTAATTGGTCACGAAATTGGCCATGGATTTGACGATCAGGGCAGCAAATATGACGGTGACGGGGCGCTGCGCGACTGGTGGACCGATGAGGACCGGGCCGCATTTGAAGAGCGCACCTCCGCCCTGATTGACCAATATGACGATCTCGAGCCCAAGCAACTACCCGGCGAGAAGGTCAACGGCGCTTTAACCATTGGCGAAAATATTGGGGACCTGGGCGGTTTAACGATCTCGTGGCAGGGCTACCAAATTTCCCTCGAAGACGAAGAGGGCAACCCGGGCGAAGCCCCGGAAATCGACGGCATGTCAGCGGCCGAGCGGTTCCTCTTCCAGTGGGCGCGCGTGTGGTGCGGAAAGGTCCGCGATGCGGAACTGCGCCGCCGCCTGGTCACCGATCCGCACTCCCCGGGCGAATTCCGCGCCAATCAGGTCGTACGGAACTTTGACCTGTTCCACGACACCTTCGAAGTAACTGAAGACGACGACATGTGGCTGCCGCCTGAGCAGCGAGTTCGAATTTGGTAACGACCGAACCAACTGCCTCCCGTCGCTCGCGCGCAGTGCGCAACACCGCCCTAATAGCGGCACTGGTCGCATTGCTGGGGGTGGGGGCGTGGGCGACGTGGGCGGTTATCGATCGGGACGCGGGGCAGGAAATTGCGGACGGCGACGGGCACCCTGGCAGTGACAAGTCGCCTTCCGGGGTGCCACAGCCGGTTGATTTGCAGCCCGTTCGGGCCGAATTAGAACCGGCTGCCGCAGTCCAGGCGGACTCCGATGCGAGCGCCACGAACGAGCTGGCGCAGCTCCTATTTGAGTCCGCCCCGGTGGTGGTAGTGGCCGCGAAGAATGCTGATGCCAAATCCGAGGGGGTCGAAGTAGCGCAGCAGCTGGCGGCACCGATTTTAGTTGCGAGCGCAGATGATGAGCTGCCCGAAATCCTGGCCGACTTGTCGACGCGGGCGGTGTTGCGCTCCGGCCCCGAACTGGATTTGCCGAACGAGGTTGCGCAAATCGAGATTAGTGCCAACTGGCACGAAGACTTGCGCGCCGAACTGGGTCCAGTGGTCGAAGCCGAGCCAATTTCAAATCCGCAAAGCCGCGCATTTTTCGAAGCCGAGGAGGGTAGCCTTCCCCTCGCCGAGGTGACGGCCAGCGCTGCCGGCTTCGCGGCCGAATACGTGAAAACAATCTCGCTCCTGGCAACCGCGCCGGACCTGACCAAGGTGAGCCAGTTGCTCGTAGTGAGCGCTGATCCGCCGGAAACACAGACGCTGAAGTGGCAGTACGCCGTCCTAAATCAAGAAAAAACTCTGCCCGGCGGTGGGTATGAACTATTTGACGGCAAGCGCTACGTTGCCCTGTACGGTTCACCGGATGTGCCCGCGCTGGGCGTTTTGGGGCAGCGAGATCTCGACGGTGCGATCAAGTTGGCGCAAAAGTATGCGGATAAGTATCAAAAGTTGACCGACGATGCGGTGATTCCAACTTTTGAGGTGATCGCCACGGTCGCCTCCGCCGGCGCGGGCCAGGACGGTCAGTATTCGAACCGGCTGCCGGTAGATAAGTTGCGGCCCTGGGTGGAGGCCGCGGGGGAGGCCGGGTATTACGTGCTGTTGGATTTACAGCCCGGGCGCACTGACTTTTTGACCCAGGCCAAGGAGTATCGACAGCTGCTGGAACTGCCGCACGTGGGATTGGCGTTGGATCCGGAGTGGCGGCTGAAGAAAGATCAAAAACATCTGCAGCAAATCGGTTCAGTGCGCGCTAAGGAAGTCAATGCGGTCTCCGACTGGCTCGCGGAGCTCGTGCGAAAAGAGGGGCTGCCGCCCAAGATGCTCGTATTGCACCAGTTTTCGCGGTCGATGATTAAAGATCGCGCTGAGGTTGCGGTGGACCATCCCGAACTTTCGGTCGTCATTCATGCCGATGGGCAGGGCACGCAACAGGCGAAAACCGACACTTGGACTACGCTGCACAGTAATGCCCCCGCGGTGACGGGATGGGGTTGGAAGAACTTTTTGAAAGAAGACCATCCAGTCCTTTCACCGAAAGAGACTTATAAGATTGACCCGGTGCCCGAACTGGTGACCTATCAGTGAGCTACCCCTATGAGCGACAGTCGTCTGCGTAAACGCCGCAGGCTTTCGCGCCCATTTCAGGCCGGGGCGATTGCGCTGGCTTTCGGGCTGGGGATGGCAACGAGTTGGTGGATCACCGACGAGCCCGGCCAGCAAGAAACAGCAAAATCGCCAAGCGCCACGGCCGAAGAGCCGAAAGACATCCCAACCGAAACCTCGGCAAAGTCACGGAAACTGGACGATAACGCCACTCCCGAATTAAGCGGTGCCACTGATACCGAAGCCCCGCTCCCCGAGCTTGACGGGCCCGATCCGATTCCGGTTCCCACGCCCACGCTGGAGGACGTGTTCCCCAAGCCACTGATTTCACTTACTGGAGATGACATTGTGCAAACAGGGTCGGGCGAGTTTTTTGTGGCCGACGGTGAATCTGCGGCCACGGGCGCGAATCCGACTAAGTATCGGGTCGAGGTAGAAACAGACCTGCCGTTTGCCGCCGAAGAGGCCGCCGAGTTCATCGACGAAACGCTGGGCGACCGGCGGGGTTGGACCGCCCGCGCTGAACATGATTTCCAGCGAGTGTCCGATGACAGTTTCGATATTCGCATTTTGATCGCCACCCCGGACACGGTCGATCGACTGTGCGCGCCACTGCGCACCAACGGGAAGGTCTCATGCGCCGCGAACGGGCGCGCCGTGCTGAATGGCGTGCGCTGGGCCGTGGGCGCGGAGAGTTTTGGGGATGATGTACCAAATTATCGGCGCTATCTGGTAGGCCACGAGGTCGGTCACCTATTGGGCTACTCCCACGAGAGCTGCCCGAGGTCGGGCGAGTTGGCGCCGGTGATGGTCCAACAAACGAAATCTACCCAGGGGTGTGAGCCAAATCCGTGGCCGTTCCCCGACGCGGGCGAGTGATGGTGGCTGCGGGCGGATCTAGGCGAGCAAGACGGGCGGCGGATCTAGCCAAGCAAACCGTATTCCGCGGCGCGTTTCAGGGCGTCGGCGCGCGAACTGACTTTCAGTTTGCGGTATAAACTTCGAACCTGACTCTTAATCGTGTTGGTGGACACGATTAGCTCTTTGGCTATTTCGGCGACGGTGAGCTCCTGGTGCAAAAGGTCTAGAACTAACCGCTCCCGCGGTGTGAGCGTGACGATGCCCGTCTGGGCGATAAAGGGCGGTTCGGGAACGCGTTCGCGCACCAGTGCCAATTCCGGCGCGCCGACTCCGGTGAGTTTTACCAGATCCGCGACCGCCTGGCGGTCCATTAGGGCTAGTGCGCGCAGCATGCCCACACCGTCGTCGGCAATGAACTGATTGAAGGTGCGGGCGGCGGCTTCTTTTTCGCCCGCGCGCAACTGCGCCACGGCAGTGATGAGCCGCAGTTCGCGCACCGCCCGATCATGGGCTTGGTCCCGCGGACTCCCGCTGCGAGCAATCACCATGGCGCGCTGGTGTTCACCGCGAAACAGCTCGAAACGGGCGCGCGCGACCCGGATCAGCGGGTGATTTTCATCGGCATTCACCAGCGCCGCCAGGGCCCGGTTTCCCTCCGCCTGGGCTAAAAGCATGTTCGCGCGTGCGGCCGCGATGATGGGCGCGACGATGGAGCCGGGCTGATCGAAGCCGGGGTGGGCGATCAGGGCGGCCTCCAGGTCCCGCAAGCCCTGGGCGCTCTTACCGGCCAAAAGCGCGTAGTCCGTTTGCGCCAGAACGATAAACGGCCACATTTCGTCTTTGATGGTCGCCGGGTTCATCTTTTGAAGCGTTTCGCGGGCCGCCGGCAGGTCAAGTCTCCCGACTTCGATTAGGGCTTGAGCAGCGTGGGCGCAGGTATCGACCATGTCTTTAAACATGCCAGTTGGTTCCGGAGTGTCTCTGAGCACTTTCAGCCACTCTTCGCCCCGGGCACCATTGCCGCCCAGAGTGCTTATGAGCGCCAGTATTCCGATCGCGTTTCGCCTCTCAGTTACTAGGTCGAGATCGCGTGCGGCGCGATAAACCGCGGTGGCTTCCGGGGCGCACCGTTGCAGGTCGTCGGTTAGCAATAGCAATAGCGCTGCCTGCAGCCGAGCCATCGGGTACGCCATTTTGAGCTGCGAATCTTCGGGAGCCTGCTCGAGAATTTCATAGACTTCCGCAAAACCCGCCTTTGCGGCGGAAAACTGGCCGTTAAAGCGCAGATATCCGGCCTGTGTGATTAAGTGCGGCAAGAGTTCCATCGGGTCTTCCGGGCGTCCCGTCGCCACAGCCGGCACCGCACCGCGGCGCCGACGCGGGCCGGCCATAATGTCTAAGATGCTGGCCATGATGGGGTCTTGTTTAAGAACTTCCGCGTCGATACTGCTCATTGCCTCGTGCACGAGATCGGACTCCGTCAAGTCCACCCAGTGCCGCTGAACAAATTCCCGCACGTTCTCCCATGCTTGGGCTTGCACCGCGTAATAGATCGCCTCTTCCCCCAAGCCGTTGCCGGAACACCAGTGCGCCAATTCCAGCGAGCGCTCCCGCAGGGTGCTTTCGGGAATTTCGGCGCGGGTCGCCGCGCCCACTGCGGGCAAATAGCGGTAGCGTGTCTGCCCGTTTCGATTAAATTTTTCTAGTAGTCCCCCGGCATGAAATCTGGCCAGGACCTGACTGTTGTCATCCCGTTGCGTCAAGAATGCGGCCATATCGTCCGAAAAATCGCGAGCCAGGGCCGTGGCCATGACGAAATCCTGGTTTGCCTGGCTCACAGCGAAATCGGATTCCGGGTGGCGCAGATGTTCTACGGCAGCGTTGACATCACCAAAAGCCAGCCCGGCAACACGCACCAGGATCGGCCATCCACCCACCTGTTCGTGGACGTGTGCCACCTGCTCGGCAGTGATTTCGGGGTGCAGCACGCTTAATAATTTATGGCTTTCTGCGAGTGAAAAGCGCAGGTCTTTACCGGTCACAACGTCAATATCGAGATCCGGGGCATGCCACTGTTTGTGGCGTTCGGGTTCGCGCCCCGTCAAAATCACGTGCAAGCGGCGGTGATTTCGCACCAGATCGAGCAGTTGCTGATCCCAAGATAAATCCACCACGTGATCAATTGCGTCAACTATTAATTGCAATTCACCTGGGACTTGTTTCAGGTGGTCGGCGACCATGTCGAGCACCTGGTGCGCGCGCTCTGGGTCGCGCAATTTAGTGCCGTCCGCCCACGCAACGTGGCCGTTTACGCGACTTGGCTTTGCATACCCGGTGGCGCTTGTCATCGCGTCACCCTGCAGCGCACCGGCATGCGACGTGGCGCGGGGCACCTTCTTGGCATGCAGCGCACGATTTTGGCCCTGCCCGGCCCGTGCCTCCTGTTCGAGCCACATCATCACCGCCGTAGTTTTTCCAAACCCTGGCGGCGCAGTGATCAGCCGGATGGCGTGCGGTTGCGATAACCGCTTGAACAGTCGCTCGCGCACGGCCAAATCCGACGGTAGCCGCGGCAGCGGAAGCGCAGACAAATCAGCGCCATCACTTATGGTCAGCAAAATTCCCCCCCTCTGTCAGGCTCGGAACCGAAAAATAACCCCATAATTAACTTTAACGCTAAATGGCGGCAAAAATGGAAGGCCCCATTGAGCAGGACCAGCTCAAGCGCAATACGGTTGGGGCAGCGCATTTAAATAGGAGGAATTTCTGTGAACTCAAGTCCGGTGGACGCGACCACTACCACAGCGTGGAACAAACTCGCAGCACACGCGGTCAATTTCACGCCCGATCTGCGTGGTTGGTTTGCCGCCGAGCCGCAGCGCGCGCAAAACCTCACGTTCCAGATCGCCGACTTACACGTTGACCTGTCTAAGAATCTCTTAACAGCTGAAACCCGCTCCCTCCTGACGCGACTGGCCGATGAAGTGGGCCTGCGCGAGCGCATCGACGCGATGTTCACCGGCGAGCACATCAATGTCACGGAAGACCGCGCTGTCCTGCACACCGCGCTGCGGCGCCCAGCTGGCGCTAGCCCCGCGCTCCACGTGGACGGTCAGGACGTCGATACCGATGTGCAAGCCGAACTAGCCAAAGTGTTCGCCTTCGCAGACAAGGTCCGCACCGGCGAATGGAAGGGCAGCACCGGTGAGCGCATCAAAACGGTCGTCAACATCGGAATCGGCGGCTCAGACCTTGGCCCCGTCATGGCCTATGAAGCGCTCAAACCATACGTGCAAGCCGGCCTCGAAGCTCGCTTCATCTCAAATATTGACCCCACCGACCTGGCCGAAACACTCCACGATCTAGACCCGCGCACCACCCTGTTCATCATCGCCTCCAAAACATTCACCACGCTAGAGACCCTCACCAATGCTCGCCTCGCCCGCGAATGGCTCTGGCGCGAACTGGTCGCTTCCGGCAGTGAGATTAAGGACGACGACGCGCGCCGGGCGGCGGTAGCGCGCCACTTTGTCGCTGTCTCAACCGCGCTGGATAAGGTCGCTGATTTCGGTATTGATCCGGCCAACGCGTTTGGTTTTTGGGACTGGGTGGGGGGCCGCTACTCCGTCGACTCCGCGATTGGCACCTCGCTGGCAATTACGATTGGTCCGGAGAATTTCCGCCAGTTCCTCAGCGGTTTTCACGCCGTCGATGAGCACTTCCGCACCGCGCCCTGGTCAGAAAACGTTCCGGCTTTGATGGGTTTGCTTAACGTTTGGTACACCAACTTCCTTGGCGCCCACACCCATGCCGTGCTTCCCTATGCCCAGTATCTGCATCGCTTTCCCGCCTACCTGCAGCAATTGACGATGGAATCCAACGGCAAATCTGTGCGCTGGGACGGCTCTAAGGTCAATATGGAAACCGGAGAAATCTGGTGGGGGGAACCCGGAACCAATGGCCAACACGCGTTTTACCAACTAATTCATCAGGGCACGCGATTAGTTCCGGTGGACTTCATCGCCGTGGCGAATCCCGCGCACCCGCTGCAGGATGGCGAGGCGGACGTTCACGAGTTGTTCCTTGCCAATTTCTTCGCCCAATCCAAAGCGCTGGCCTTCGGGAAGACGGCTGATGAAGTGCGCGCAGAGGGTACCGATGAAGCAATCGTTCCCGCTCGTGTTTTCAGCGGCAACCGACCCTCAACCTCGATCATGGCGCCCGAGTTGAGCCCCGCGGTGCTGGGGCAGCTGATCGCCCTTTATGAGCACATCACCTTTGTTCAGGGCGCGGTGTGGGGCATCGACAGTTTTGATCAGTGGGGTGTCGAACTTGGTAAAGAACTGGCCCAGCAGATCACTCCGGCCGTTTCCGGCGATGCGCAGGCGCTAAAAGAACAGGATGCTTCCACCAGGGCGCTAATTGATTACTACCGAGCGCAGCGGCGCTAATTTGCTGTCATGAGTCAGCCGGAATCAACCCGCGTGGACCGCTGGGTGTGGGCAGTGCGCCTGGCCAAGACTCGGTCCGAGGCAACGACTGCGTGCCGTGGTGGTCACGTGCGCGTAAATGGCAAACCCATCAAACCCGCTTCGCCAGTGCGCGTGGGGGATGAGGTGCGCGTGATGCGCGCCGGGCGCGAGCGCATCGTTGAGGTCACGAAAATTATTGAAAAGCGCGTCGGGGCCGCAGTCGCGGCGGAGTGTTTAATTGACCGGAGTCCGCCTCCGCCGCCGCGCGAATTTGTGGCACCGGTTGCGGTGCGCGAGCGTGGGTCAGGTCGTCCGACCAAAAAGGAGCGCCGCCAACTCGATCGGTTGCGCGGTCGGCGGCGTTAGCGACGCCAACTACAAGGGAGCGCAAAAACGCCAACTGTACCCGCGTTCGGGTTCAACCTAGCGGCAAGAAAATTTTCGTTAGAGCCGCTCGCGGAGCCAGGCGAGGTCTGCCAAATGGCCTTCTACGCCGCCCGGTGTCTCAAGAATTACCGGAGCAGCTGCCTCGCGGATGACCGTGGCAAGATCTTCGGGTGGGATCTGGCCATCACCCAAGTTGGCGTGCCGATCAACTCCGGAGTTGAATTCACCTTGGGAGTCATTGGCGTGCACTAGGTCAATGCGGCCGGTGATAGTGCGAACGCGGTCGGCCAAGCCGGTTAGTTCTTCGCCGCCGGCGAAGGCGTGACAGGTATCAAGACAAAATCCGACGTTCTCATAA
>JAJYRW010000037.1 GCA_021793895.1 Actinomycetes bacterium | reverse complement strand
CGCCGGGGGAGCAGCTACGTAATCGGTGGCTTCAGCAAGAAAATCGTCATTGGTTTGTTCCACCCCGGAGACGATTACTAATTTTTGTTCCCCAAATAGTGACGGGCTGGCCAGCATTTCAAGTGTGCCGCGTTCATAGCCGGCCGCTTCAAGCTGCGTAACTTCGACGCTGGGATCAGATTCCTGCGCCAATTCCAAGATTCGCTGCTCAGCGCGATCAGCCAACAGCCCCTCGGGACCGCTAAGAAGCACCACCGGCGCTAAAGGAGCATCGGTCCAGGCGATCTTTGCACTCGCGCTCTTACGCCCGCGTCCCGCCGCCCCACGCCCGCCCGCCCCGCGACCTGTTGCTGCTTGACTCATTGCGGCTCTAACACCAATCGCATGCCAACATGCGTCTCTGCAAAACCGAGCTGCCGGTAGAAACGCTGGGCATCACGGCGACGCGCATCGGAGGTCAGTTGAACGAGGCCGCAACCGCGCGTCTTAGCTCGTTCGATGGCCTCATTCAATAAGTGCGTTCCAAGCCCCATTCCCCGAGTGTCGCGGGCCACCCGCACTGCTTCGATCTGAGCTCGCTCGCTGCCGCGGCGGCTCAGGCCCGGTAAGTAGGTGATTTGGAGTGTGGCCAATACTTCACCGTCGTGTTCAGCTACCAAAAGTTCGCTCCGCGGGTCGGTAGTTATTGCCTCAAAGGCCTCCAAATACGAAGTGGGCAAAGGGTCAGCCAAGTCTTCCCGCAGGGCCGAAATCTCATCATCGGCGATGAGCTCCACGATGGGTCGAATGTCGTCTTGCTGTGCTTCACGCACAGTAATTTTAGGGAAATCCGTATCGGTTTCTTCTGGGGCCACACTCGGAGGTTCGCTACTCACAGTTCACAATCTTAGTGACCCGGGGTGACATCGGGCACCTTGCCGTCCCCACCTGTGGAACACCAGCGATCTCCTCGTGGGATGATGGGCGTTGTCCAGTTTCGTCGAGCAGGATGAGTAAGTGTCGAGCCCTAAACCACATGCCCCGGCAGCCACCCCGATTGAGCAGATTCGAAATTTCTGCATCATCGCGCACATCGACCACGGCAAGTCGACGCTCGCGGATCGGATGCTGCAAATGACCGGCGTCGTGGAAGAGCGCATCATGCGCGCCCAATTTCTGGACCGGATGGAAATTGAGCGCGAGCGCGGCATCACGATTAAGTCCCAGGCTGTCCGCATGCCCTGGGCTACGCAAAATGAGATGTACACCCTCAACATGATCGACACCCCCGGGCACGTGGACTTCACCTATGAGGTTTCCCGCTCACTGGCCGCTTGCGAAGGCGCATTGCTGCTTGTTGATGCCGCTCAAGGTATTGAGGCGCAAACGCTGGCGAATCTTTATCTGGCGCTGGAAAATGACCTCACGATCATCCCGGTTTTGAATAAGATTGATCTTCCAGCCGCCCAGCCCGAGCGCTTCGCCGAAGAATTGGCCGGACTCATCGGCTGCGAACCGGAAGAGTGCCTGATGGTCTCCGGTAAAACCGGCGAAGGCGTTGACGAACTTCTAGACCGCATCGTCGCCGAAATCCCCGCTCCCGATGGGGACCCCAAAGCCCCGGCCCGCGCGATGATTTTCGACTCTGTCTATGACACGTTTCGCGGCGTTGTCACCTATGTGCGCGTTGTTGACGGTGAACTCCAGCCACGGGAGCGCATTGAAATGATGTCAACGCATGCCAATAGTGAACTGCTCGAAATTGGCGTAATTTCCCCCGACTTCGTTCCCTCCCAGGGTCTGGGCGTGGGCGAGGTCGGATACCTGATTACGGGAGTGAAAGATGTGCGCCAATCCCGAGTGGGCGACACGGTCACCACGCGGGAAAACGGGGCAGAAGAACCACTAAGTGGCTATCAAGACCCCAAACCAATGGTCTTTTCCGGACTTTTCCCAATTGACGGGTCCGACTATCCGGTGCTGCGCGATGCCCTTGACCGGCTGAAACTAAATGACGCTGCGCTGGTGTTTGAGCCGGAGACCTCCGTGGCGCTGGGCTTTGGTTTTCGCTGTGGGTTCTTGGGTTTGTTGCACTTAGAAATTGTGCGCGAGCGCCTCGAGCGCGAATTTGACCTCGATTTAATCTCGACCGCTCCCAACGTTATCTACGAGGTAACGATGGAGGACGGCAGCCAGCACACCGTCACCAACCCCTCGGAGTTCCCCGAGGGCAAGGTCGACCACGTCATGGAGCCGATGGTGCGCGCCACGATCTTAGTGCCCTCGGAATTCATTGGCCCGGTGATGGAACTGTGCCAAGACCGGCGCGGCTCGATGCAGGGGATGGACTACCTCTCGCCCGAGCGCGTGGAAATCCGATACGAGCTGCCCCTGGCGGAGATTGTTTTTGATTTCTTCGACCAGTTGAAATCCCGCACGCGCGGCTACGCCTCGCTGGATTATGAACCGGTAGGTGATCAAGCCTCCGACCTGGTCAAGGTTGACGTCTTACTGCAGGGCGAACGCGTCGATGCCTTTAGCGCGATCGTCCACACCGATAAGGCGTATTCCTACGGACTCATGATGGTCGGGCGGCTGCGTGAACTGATCCCGCGTCAGCAATTCGAAGTTCCGGTCCAGGCCGCGATCGGTTCGCGGATCATTGCCCGGGAAACCGTGCGGGCAATCCGCAAAGACGTGCTTGCCAAGTGCTATGGCGGCGATATTTCCCGTAAGCGGAAGCTCCTTGAACGGCAAAAAGAGGGTAAGAAGCGCATGAAGACCATCGGGCGCGTCGATGTGCCGCAGGAGGCTTTCATCGCGGCGCTGTCCTCCGATGCGGACGAGCCCAAGGATGCCAAGGCCAAGAAGTGATCGGCACGCAACCGATTGAATTCGCGCTCCCGAAATCCGTTTTAAGAGGCGCCGCGCAGCGCCCCTTTGGCGTTTATGTTCACGTTCCCTTTTGCGCGGTTCGCTGCGGTTATTGCGATTTCAATACTTACACCGCCACGGAATTGGGGGGCGGGGGATCACGGGCGGAATACGCGCAAAACGTGCGCCGCGAACTGCAATTCGCCGCCCGCGCACTGGCCGAACGCGAACTACCTAGCCGCCCCGTGCACACCATATTTTTTGGCGGCGGGACTCCAACGCTGTTGCCGGTATCCGATTTGATCGCGATGA
This sequence comes from Actinomycetes bacterium, assembly GCA_021793895.1. The sequence goes on along the minus strand of JAJYRW010000037.1, from coordinate 6,924 downwards.
AGGACGACATCGCCTCCACTTGGGGTCTTACCCCCGACGTGGAAATCACTACTGAGGCCAACCCGGATTCCGTCACTGCCGCCGGGCTGGGCCAGCTTGCTGCCGCGGGGTTCACCCGCGTGTCTTTTGGCATGCAATCCGCCGTCCCCGCCGTCTTAGCGACCCTGGATCGGACCCATGACCCCGCCCGCATTCCCACCGTGTTGCAGTGGGCGAAAGATGCCGGTTTGCAGGTGTCACTGGACCTGATTTATGGCACTCCGGGTGAAACGGTCTCCGATTGGCAAACCTCGATCGAAACCGCCTTAGCCTGCGAAGTGGACCACATTTCCGCCTACGCCCTCGTCATCGAAGAGGGAACCAAAATGGCCGCCCAGGTCCGGCGTGGGCAGCTGCCAAACACCGATGATGACGACCTGGCCACGAAGTATGAACTCGCCGACGACGCGTTTTTTGCTGCGGGTTTGTCCTGGTATGAAATTTCCAACTGGGCTCGCGCACCAGAAAACTACTGCTACCACAACGTCAATTACTGGCGCGGGGGCGACTGGTGGGGGATCGGCCCCGGGGCGCACAGCCACATCGGCGGAACACGTTGGTGGAACGTCAAACACCCCTCCACCTATGCCCAGCGCCTCACCCTGGGTAGCCCGGCGGCCGGGATGGAAATTTTGGACGACGACTCGCGCTATCTCGAAGATGTGCTGTTACAAACGCGCTTGGCCCAGGGAATGGACTTTGCCGATTTGCGGCCGGCGAGCCGCGCTGCGGTGCGAGATCTGGTTGCCAATGACCTGGTAGAGACAACGGCAGCCGCCCACGAACGCGTTGTTTTAACACGCCGAGGGCGGCTGCTGGCAGATTCCGTTGTGCGGGCTTTAACTTAAAATCAGTCGCTCCGCTTCTATAGCCACCGACTAGCTGAGCATTACTTGATCAGGCGCAGTGCAAATGGGTAGCGGTAGTCCCTTCCCTGGTAGCACTGCACGCCCGCGATGATGGCGAATACGAGCCATACGATCCATCCCGCGGTCGAAATCCAACCGAGCAGGTTGGCGATGGTCCATAGGCCCGATGACCAACTTCCAATAAAGAGCGCGATAAAAAGGGCGCGCAAGATGTTGATTGCGATTACGCCACCCAGCATCGTGATCTGGAAATTTAGTGCTTCCTTCGCATTCGCGTTCACCCGCGCGCTGCGGTTTTTAAACGCCGCGAGGCAAATAATCGAAATAATCGGAATTATGTGGCTCAACATGGACCACATATTCGCTTCGCTGGGCGTAAAAGGCTGCGCCGAACCGGCTCCGGCCGGCTGTTGCTGGTAGCCCTGCTGTTGATAACCCGGCTGCTGATATCCCTGTTGGGGTGCCTGTTGTTGGTAACCCGGCTGCGGTTGCTGCGGGGGTTGTTGCTGGTATCCCGGGGGGTTGTTGTTGATAGCCCTGCTGTGGTTGCTGCTGCGGCGGCGGGGGCTGCTGGCCATACCCGGGCTCGCCCTGCGGCTGATTCGCGTCAGGCTGCGGTGGCATGTTCGGATCTGTCATTTGAATCTCCCTTTACTGACAAAGAAGAAAAACTTCCTTGAACGAGCCGACCTTATCGACAGATAGGGGGCCCTGTCAGCAATATCGGAAGAAACGTTACGCGTCTTAAATCCCGCCATGGCGGCGAAAACGCGGCACGCCTGGACGCTATTGGGTCACAAAATCGATCAGTTCCTCGACGCGACCCAGTAACGCGGCATCTAAATCCCGATAGTCACGCACCCGGGACAAAATCCATTTCCAACCATTGGCAACATCTTTTTGATCAGAATTTGGCATATTCAAATGGGCTAATATTCCACGCTTCCATTCGATACCACGCGGGATATCTGGCCAGCTTTTCAATCCCAACCGCTGCGCCCGAACCGCCTGCCACACGTCAACATACGGATGGCCTAATACCAGCACGCTGCTACCAAACTGCCGATGAATATCTGCCGCGATACGCGATTCCTTCGATCCGGGAACCAGGTGATCGACTAGGACGCCCACTTGCTTACCCGCGCCCGGCCCGAAATCGATCAATCGATCAGCCAGATGATCAATGCCCTCGAGATACTCCACAACGACCCCTTCAATTCGCAGGTCGTCGCCCCAAACCTTTTCCACTAATTCGGCATCGTGGCGACCCTCCACCCAAATGCGTGACCCCCGTGCCACCCGCGCCCGGCGCTGGTTCACCGCGATCGATCCGGACGCCGTCCTTGCTGGCTTTTCGCTCCCTTGCCGCGCCGGTGGAACCAGTTCAATGGGCTGGCCATCTACCCAAAAACCGGGACCAAGCGGAAAGGAACGGACCTTGCCGTAGCGGTCTTCTAATGCCACTACGGGCATACCCGCCGTGCGCTCAACGCGAACAATTGCGCCCACCCAGCCGGTGTCAACATCCTCCACCACCAAGCCCAGTTCGGCAGGGACTCGCGGCAGCGCCGCCTTTTTTGGTTCCGTATTAGCCAGAACATCAAAGCCATAGCGATCCATCACAGGGGGAACACTAACGAAACTATTTCACCCAAAGGGCGTAAGATTGGCACTCGAAGGGGTAGAGTGCTGGTTTTGGGTGAGGAGGTGTGCCGTGATGGAGGATCGCAAACTGGCAGTTTTGCGCGCGATTGTGGAAGATTATGTCGATACGCGAGAACCAGTGGGTTCCCGGGCACTGGCTGAGCGCCACCGTCTCGGCGTGTCGCCCGCCACGATCCGCAATGACATGGCCGCCTTGGAAGAGGCCGGTCTGATCGCCCAGCCCCATACTTCGGCAGGTCGCATTCCCACCGATAAGGGCTATCGCTACTTTGTGGATCAAATCTCCACCGTCAAGCCGCTGAACCCGGCCGAGCGGCGCGCGATCCAAAAACTGCTCGATGGCGCCCACGACCTGGATGACATTGTTGAGCGCACGGTGCGGCTGCTGGCGCAACTGACCCAGCAGGTCGCCATCGTGCAATACCCGTCGTTGAAACGCAGCTCGGTGCGCCATATTGAGCTCATTTCCGTGGGCGAACGGCGCATTTTGCTGGTGGTCATCACCGACGCTGGGCGCGTCCAGCAGCGCACAATCGAAACTGATGCCGACCTAGATGAGGCCACGCTGGGGGAGGTTCGCGTGCGCATCAATGCCGCCACCTCGGGGCTGCGCACCTCGGCCCTTAGCGATGCCATGGCCGAGGTGGTGCAAACTTTCCCGCCGCATCTGCACGCCACCATCAACGAAATCAGCGCCGCGCTGACCCAGGCGCTGGTCGATGAGGTCGAAGATCGCGTGGTCCTGGCCGGCACCGCGAACCTGGCCCGGGCCGACATTGACTTCACCCGCTCGATATCCCCAGTGCTAGACGCAATCGAGGAGCACGTAGTGTTACTGAGATTGCTACACGAAATGGCGGAGGACGCCCACGACGTCGCGGTGCGAATCGGTGCGGAGAACATCCACGCCGGTCTGGTTGAGACCTCGCTGGTGTCCGCCGGCTACGGCGTTGGTGACGATGTACGAGCCCGAATGGGCGTGCTGGGCCCCACCCGGATGAACTACCCGACCTCGATAGCGACGGTGCGTGCGGTGGCGCGCTACGTCTCTCGAATTCTTGCCAGTTAACCGATTGTCAAAAAGTTAAGTGATATCAGGATGCAGTCTGTGACCGACTACTACGAAGTTCTGGGCGTCTCCCGCGATGCCAGCGCCACTGAGATCAAGCGTGCCTACCGCAAGCTCGCCCGCGAACTCCACCCCGACGTCGCTGACGGGCCGGATGCCGCCGAGCGCTTTAAGGACGTCTCGCGGGCTTATGAGGTGCTATCGAACGCTGAAAAGCGCCAGCAATACGACATGGGCGTGGATCCTTCAGCTCCCGGAGGCGGCCAAGGGGGCGGGGCTGGCTTCGGCTTCGAAGACATTTTCGAAACCTTCTTCGGTGGCGCCGCCGGGGGCCAGCAGGGTCCGATTCCGCGCCGCCGCCGTGGCCAGGACGCGCTGCTGCGCCTCGATATTGAACTGTCCGAAGCGGTCTTTGGTACGGAAGAAGAAGTCACAGTTGACACGGCCGTGGTCTGCAGCGTTTGTGATGGCTCTTGCTGCGCTCCGGGCACTGAACCGCGCACCTGTGAGGTGTGTGGTGGGCGCGGAACCGTCCAGCGGGTGGCGCGCTCATTCCTGGGGCAAGTAATGACCACCGCCCAGTGCTCTGCCTGCCACGGCTTTGGCACCGTGATCCCCGAACCGTGCACCGAGTGCTCGGGTGAGGGTCGGGTGCGTTCGCGGCGCAATCTGAAGATTAATGTTCCCGCTGGCGTGGCCACTGGCACACGCATCCGCATGCCGGAGCAGGGCGAAGTTGGCCCGGGCGGGGGACCAGCCGGCGACCTGTACGTAGAAATCTATGAGCGCCCCCACGACATCTTTACCCGCCAGGGCGATGACCTGCACTGCACCATTACGATCCCGATGACCGCGGCAGCCCTGGGTACCGTCCTGGAAATTGACACCCTGGACGGCAAGCAGGAACTCGACATTGCACCGGGCACCCAACCGGGCGACCACATTAAGTTGGCCAATTTAGGTGTGGGCCGCCTCCAGCGCCCCGGCCGCGGGGACCTGCACGCCCACATCGAGGTAGAAGTTCCGCGCAATCTCACCGATGACCAAAGTGAACTCCTGCGCAACCTAGCCGAGAAGCGGGATGAAGCGCGGCCCGATGCGCGCATAGCTCCCGTAAATAACGGGGTATTTTCACGCTTGAAGGAGAAGTTCGCCGGCCGATGAGCCTGCCCGTCTTTCTCGCTCCACCACAAGACCTCGCCGCCTTACACATCGGCAGCACCTACGTGTTGGCGGGGCAGGAGGGCCACCACGCCGCAATCGTGCAGCGACGACAGGTCGGGGAAGAACTCGAAATTGTGGACGGCGCCGGGCACCGCTTATCCGGCGTCATCACCCAGGTGGCGGGTCGAGAAGTCTCCATCTCGGTCAGCGCGCTACAGCGTGAAGATCCCGCTCACCCCCGCATCACAATTGTGCAGGGGCTGATCAAGGGCGGGGGAGATGAAGCGATTGCCGCCATGACGGAGGCCGGCGTGGATGAAATCATCCCCTGGCAAGCCCAGCGCTCGATCGCCAAGTGGCCCGCATCGAAGGCGCAGCGCGCGCGACTTAAGTGGCAGGCCACCGCGCGGGAGGCGACCAAGCAGGCGCGGCGGGCACACGTACCCCGGGTGCGAGACGTCGTCCAAAATCAACAGCTAACAGAAGAAATCCGCCAGGCGACGCGCGCTGCAGCTCAAGACGGTCCGGCCCAGCCGGCCGACGCCCAAGCGTCCAAAACACTCGTTCTCATCGCGCATGAGGGCTGCGCTGATGGGCTTATTCACAGCGCCGGGCTCCCAAACGCGGGGCAGATCTGGTGCATCATCGGCCCCGAAGGCGGCATCAGCGAGGCGGAACTGGAGCAGTTCACTGCGGCCGGGGCGCGACCAATTTCGCTGGGGCCGCATGTGTTGCGGGCGCGGAATGCGGGCTTGGTGGCAACGTCGCTACTGCGTGCGCTTACCGCTGACCGTAAAGCCCAGTGACGTGGTGTAGGGCTCGGATTTTCCGTAACTAAGCGGGGCCTGGGGCTGGCTGACCGTGACGGTGTAATTGCCCGGTTCTAAGTCGAGTTCTTGAGTGTATTTTGAAAACTTGCCCATGCTTCCAGCTTCCGTGGTACCGGAATCCGCAATCTGGCCGCTGTCATCGTTAATCACCTCATAATCCACCACCCCTAAGGGGGAAGTCCCATCTCCCATTAAGACCAGCGGGCTTTCTACCGTCGTGTTTCGAACCGGGTGGGCGATCACGATGGGGTGATCAAAACTTGGAACGCGCGGGCCCTCTTCATGGAAGCCAAACGTTTCAGATGGGGAGCCGCAGCCGACGCTAAACGCCAGCGTGCCCGCTGCGAGAAAGCCGATCATCCACAGTTTGTGCTTGCTGAATTTTCGCATGGCACACCTCCATTTGCCTTACTTTCAGTCAATCGCGGGTTGAGCACTTACGCATCCGCAGCATTCAGCGATAGCCTTAAGGCATGGAAGGTGACTGTATTTTTTGTCAGATTGCCGCTGGCCAGGCCCCGGCAAACGTGGTGAGTGAAACGGAGCGGGTGTTAGCGATTCGCGACATCGATCCGCAAGCACCCACCCACGTGCTCGTGTTGCCCAAGGAACACCACAACGATGTTGGTTCGCTCTCCGCAGTGGATCCGAGCCTGCTGGCCGAAATGATTGCCACCGGTACCCAAATCGCTGAGAACGAGTGCGACGGTGAATTCCGACTCGTGTTTAACACCGGGCGCGCTTCCGGCCAGACGGTATTTCACGTCCACGGCCACGTGCTGGGCGGGCGACCCATGACGTGGCCTCCGGGCTAAAGAAGCAAAATGAGAAACTTAACCAACCCACCAAAGGAGACCCGGCCCCTTACGGCCCGCATATGAGTGAACCAAGTGGTGCTTCAAGCATCGAACACGTTTTAACCGTGCCGGAATCGGTGCCGATGCTTTCGCTTCTCGGTCATGGCGACAGCGTCTTGCGCGCGGTAGAGACCGGATTTGCGGATGTTGATATTCACGTGCGGGGCAACGCCATCACGCTGCGCGGTAAATCGGGCGATGTGGCCCTGGTCGAAAGACTATTTGACGAGTTGATCGACATTGCTGCAACCGGGCAGCCTCTTACCGCCGATGCGGTACAGCGCGCAGCGGAAATGCTCACGTCGTCCACCCGCGAGCGACCCGCCGATGTGCTCACCTTCGATATCTTGAGTTCGCGCGGCCGCACGATCCGCCCGAAAACCCTGAACCAGAAGCGCTATGTCGAGGCGATCGACTCCACCACCGTCGTT
>JAJYRW010000036.1 GCA_021793895.1 Actinomycetes bacterium | reverse complement strand
CCTGGCCTTCGATAAGGAGCGGCCAGTCCAGGCGCCACTTCCAGCAGCGGCCCACCAGCGGCGATACAGTGCCGGCGCGCTCACTAATCCGACAACGGGCTCATCATCAACGAGTAAAGCAATCAGCGTTGCCCACACTGGCACGCCGCGCAAAAAGTTCTTGGTTCCATCAATTGGGTCGATCACCCACTCGCGCGAGGAGTTACCCGTTTGCGGAAATTCTTCTCCGATCACGGCATCGCGGGGGCGCGTGCGGGAAAGTTGCGCGCGGATCAATTCCTCAGCGGCGCGATCGGCGTCCGTCACCGGTGTGGCATCGGGTTTGGTTTCAATTTGCAAATCCATGGCCTGAAACCGGGACATCGTTAAGGCATCGACCTGGTCGGCAAGCACATGAGCCAACTGCAGGTCATCGGCGTATCCAGCGCGCATCATCATGCTTTGACCGTATCGTTATGGGGGTCAAAATCCCGGCAGGCCCGCGGGGAACCGCAATTCTGGCCCGCGGTGAACCGCAATTCCTGCCGGTCCCGCGGAGAAGTCCCGCGGGTAACTAGAGCTGCGGGATACTTCGCGCCGCGGGGCGCTAGTAGTCCGTCTCGGACCGACTCGCCAATACGCGACGCAGCGAATCCAGCCGCTGTTTGCCGTGCGCGCCCGCATTACCCTCGGCTACCCAGCCGTCTAGCGCGCATCCGGGCGCGTGCGCGTCATGAGTGCACCCGCGCGGACACATCGTTGTAGCTGGCGCTAAATCAGTAAAGGCCGAAATAATGCGGTCCGGATCAATGTGGGCGAGCCCGAATGAGCGAATACCGGGGGTATCGATAACCCAGCCGGCATCATCGTTCAGTGGGAAAGCCACGGCCGAAGTAGACGTATGGCGCCCGCGGCCGGTGGTGATGTTGACCGAGCCGATTTCTCGCTCCGCACTGGGGCTCAAAGCATTAACCAGGGTGGATTTGCCCACTCCCGAATGCCCCACCAGGGCGCTGACCTTGCCACGCAGATGGTCCAGCACCGCATCGACGCCGATAATCGAGCCATCTTCAGCCAGCGACGTCGTCACGTATGGCACGTTGAGCGCCTCATAGGGGGCCACAAACTCTTCAGCGGGTGCCAGATCTGCCTTGGTCAAGCACAGCAGCGCGTCCATGCCCGCATCGAATGCCGCTACCAAACAACGATCAACCATCCGCTGGCGCGGCTGGGGGTCAGCCAGTGCGGTCACGATTACTAACTGGTCAGCATTGGCGACGATCACTCGCTCATAAGCGTCGTCGTCATCGGCAGTGCGCCGCAGGGTTGTGCTGCGTTTGGAGATGCGCACGATGCGGGCCAGAGTGTCGGGGCGCCCGGAAATATCGCCAACTACCGATACATGATCACCCACCACGAGTGCTTTACGGCCCAGTGTGCGGGCCTTAATTGCTACCACTTCGCGGCGGCCAGCCTCACCGCCGCCGCGGCCATCATCCCGGCCCTTATCTGGTTCCAGCAGCACCGTGATGCGGCCGCGATCAATAGCCGTCACCATTGCGGAAACAGCATCGGAGTGTTCGGGGCGCCGCTTGGTGCGCGGGCGCGATCCTCGACGTGATGGCCGCATGGGCACATCGTCTTCATCGAAGTCGCGGTATCTCATGCGCCGCTACCTGCGAGCATGTCAGTCCACTGCTGTTTGAAATCGGGCAGAGTCTTGGCGGTAGTTTCCACATTTACGATCTCAATACCGGGCACCTTCAGCCCCAAAATCGCCGCGAAAGTCGCCATGCGGTGGTCTTCATAACTCTCCATGCGGGCCCCGTGCAGGTTGGATCTGGGGAAGATCTCAATTCCATCTTCAAGTTCGCGCGCGCTTCCGCCCAGACGTTCAATCTCAGTGACTAGGGCCGCCAGGCGATCCGTTTCATGGCCGCGTAAGTGCGCGATGCCGCGCAGGCGAGATGGCGAGTTCGCCAGCGTCGCGGCTGCGGCAATTGTGGGCGCTAGTTCACCCACATCGTGCATGTTCACGTCAATGCCGTTTAGTTCGCCGGTGCCAGTGATGGTCAATCCCGCATCGGTCAGTTCGGCCTGCGCCCCCATCTGCACCAGTAAATCTCGCATTCGGTCCCCACCCTGGGTTGTCTTGGCAGGCCAGCGCGGAACGGTCACGGAGCCACCGACTACTGCTGGAGCCGCGAGAAAGGGGCCGGCATTGGACAGGTCCGGTTCGACGTCCAAAATCAAGGGCTCCACCGCGCCGGGGTAGACGGTCCAAGCCACGGGTGCGGACGGGTCACCATCGCGGTACTCCACGTCAACGCGCACGCCCTGGTCTCGCAGATTTTCCACCGTCATATCGATGTGCGGAACCGATGGCAGCACCGATCCCGTGTGCCGCACCGTCACACCATTTTCAAACTGGGGCGCGACCAATAACAGTGAAGAAACGAACTGGCTCGACCCCGAGGCGTCCACCGAAATTTCGCCGCCGGCAACTGATCCGGTGCCGTGGACGGTAAACGGCAGCGCACCCCGGCCCGCATCATCGACGCGCACACCCAGGTCGCGCAGTGCCTGAATAATTGGACCCATGGGACGCTCACGAGCACGCTCATCGCCATCAAACGTGACGGGTCCGGCTGCCAACGCCGCCAAAATCGGCACAAAGCGCATGACAGTTCCCGCAAGCCCGCAGTCAATTTTTGCCGGCGTCGTGAATTTGGTGGGCGGGGTCAGCTTCCAAACTTCTTCAGATGCCGGGTCATCAAAACCGGCGACCTCCACGCCCAAAGCCCGCAGCGCACCGACCATCAACTCCGAATCGCGCGACCGCAGCGGCATGCGCAGCGTACTGGGGCCGGAGGCAATGGCAGCCAAAACCAAATAGCGATTGGTCAACGACTTAGATCCCGGAACGACCACGGTGGCGTTCAAAGGAGCGGAAGCAGTCGGGGCAGGCCAGGCAACAGAAGTCATGCTCATGACCCTATCGAGCCAAGAGCCGGATAGAACTTGCGGCTTTAGACTTGTGCGCGGGCTAGTCGTCGTTTTTCGCTCGCACTTCCTTGCGGTGCTGGCGACGCCACGCGAGGGAGGGTTTTCCGTCCGTGTCCACAGCCGCGTGCAGTAGCCCGCCGAGAAAAACCAGATTGCGCGCGAACGCTTTGCGGTGGGTGCGGCGGTTTTCAGCGTCCTTGAAGGCCCAAAATGGGTGGCCCACCACGGTCGTGGCCGCCAAAGAAACGCTTAACACGGTCGCGGCGGCGCGCGGAACTTTACCCATCGCCAATAGTCCACCGGCGACCGTCATCACGGCGCCATTGATCCGCACGGCGGTTTGCGCATCGATGGAAACTCCGAGCGGCTCGGCCATTTGCTTCACCTTTTCTAGGGCAGGCTCGGCGCGCGCCACGCGCATATCGGGATGCCGCAGGGTGTCAATACCCTCGGTAATAAAAATTGATGCCAGCAGGGGGCGAGCAATGCGACGCACTAAAGACATACTCCATTGCTACTACGTTCTGGAACTTTTCGCGAGGGGAGGGGCCCTGATGGGCGCCGCGGGAATGCAACTTGGCCGGGCGCTGTTGTACCCAAACAGATAGGCGAACCTGGCAGCGCGAGGAGGTAAGAAAAATTACGCAGACACTGGCACGGCCACAAAGTCGGCCAACCCCGCAGCCTACTTCAGTGCCATTTCGTGCGGAAGACGCCGCGGGGCTAGGCTGGAGTGTGATGACTGATCAGACCTCAGAAACTGTCAATCGCGCTTCCGAGGAGGAAACCGCGCAAGAACGGGTTGCGCGGTTTGAACGTGACGCGCTGGTCTATCTTGATCAACTTTATGGTGCCGCACTGCGCATGACGCGCAATCCCGCTGACGCCGAAGATCTGGTCCAAGATGCGTACGCGAAAGCCTTCGCCGCTTTTCACCAGTACCGGCCCGGCACAAATCTTCGTGCGTGGCTGTATCGAATTTTGACTAACACGTTCATCAACTCCTACCGCAAGAAGCAGCGCGAACCGCAGCAAACGGATCAAGAGGGCGTTGAAGACTGGCAATTTGCGCGCTCGCGCCAGCACACCCCCTCCGGGCTGCGCTCGGCGGAGATTGAAGCGCTGGACCGCCTGCCAGATTCAGATGTGACCCGCGCCTTGGCGGACCTGCCCGAGGAGTTTCGAATCGCGGTCTACCTCGCCGATGTCGAGGGATTTGCCTATAAGGAAATCGCCGAGATTATGGGGACTCCGGTGGGCACCGTGATGTCCCGGTTGCATCGAGGCCGGCGACTTTTACGAGACATGTTGACTGATTACGCCCGCGAGCGGGGGATTGTGACGGACGAGGCCGAAGATGAGTGAAAAAGGCATGCGCGCACACTGCGAACAGCGTCTTGAAGAGCTCTACGCGTACCTGGACGAAGAAGTCACACCCGCCGAAGCTCGGATAATTCGCGACCATGTCGCAAACTGCGATCCCTGCGCGGTGGAGGAGAAACTCGAACAGATTGTGCGGGCTCTGGTTCGTCGGTCCTGCGAATCTCGCGCCCCCGAAACGCTGCGCATCCGCATTGTGGAGTCCATTTCGATAATCGAATAGACGGCAACAGAGCAAGAGCCGCGGCCCGGTGGGCTCGCGGCTCTTTTACTGTTCGGTTTGGGGTGGGCCAACTCGTTATGAGCAGGGACGCGCCCCGTGGTTTGCCGGACTACTGCGACGGCTCTTACGCTTGCGGCCACGCTTGGACATGCCCGTCTCCTTTATAACTTCTAGCGGTATCAATAAACAGAAGGTCTATCGTCGCATACGACTTAAGATTATTGCCAAGTCAGCCGATGTAAAAGAGCGTGAGTGAGAATTCAAACGCTGCCGCTCTAAGTGGTTCAGCGCCCGGTGCCCAATCTGTTCCGGCTGCTCAGACGCATCAGAATGTATCGATCATTCCGCTCTTGCGGGCTTTAGTGGCAGCTGGGGGATCGGACCTGCACTGCAAGGTGGGCAGCCCGCCGCGCGTGCGCATTGACGGCCGACTGCGGCGCCTAAAGTTCGCAGAATTACGACCCGAAGACACCGCCGCGATCTTTGATGAGGTGGTGCGCCCGGACCTGCGCGCGGCTTTCACACACGCCCATGAAGCAGATTTCGCCATGTCGCTAGCGGGCGTGGGACGGTTTCGCGTAAATGCCTATCAGGCCCGCAACACAATTGGCCTGGTATTTCGCCACGTCGCTGCCGAGCCGCGCTCGCTGGAAGAACTGGGTATGCCCGCCGTGATCCGCGACCTTTCGCTCGAACCGCGCGGAATTGTCTTAATTACCGGCCCCACCGGTTCGGGTAAGACCACCACTTTGGCCTCGATGGTTGACGTTATTAACCTCGAGCGGGAAGTCAACATTGTCACCATTGAAGATCCGATCGAGGTTTTGCACTCGGATAAGAAAGCCATAGTCAACCAGCGCGAGCTGCATCAGGACACCGCGGATTTTGATGTGGCGCTGCGCGCGGCCATGCGCCAGGACCCAGACGTAATCCTGGTGGGTGAAATGCGTGATGTCGCAACCGTGCGCGCGGCGCTGCAGGCAGCCGAGACCGGCCACTTTGTGATGTCCACGCTGCACACAATTGACGCCCAAGAAACCATTAACCGCATCATCGACTTCTTTCCACCCCATGAGCAGCAGCAGATGCGACTGTCGCTGGCTGCTTCGCTGCGCGGAATTGTGTCCCAGCGCCTCCTGCCCCGCATCAATGGCGGCGGGCGGGTGGCGGCCAGTGAGGTCATGTTGAACAACGGCCGCACCGCTGAGGCGATCGTGGAGCCCGACCTGACCTCCACCCTGCACGAGATGATCGCTGAGGGCGGATATTACGGCATGCGGACCTTCGATCAGCACTTACTGGAATTAGTGCGCGACGAAGTTGTCGCTTTCGACGACGCCTACGCTGTTTCCTCGCGCCCGCAGGACTTCACTGTCGCGCTGCGCGCCGCGGGCGTCATCGCATAATAAGAGCGGGCGGGATGTGAAAATCCCCACCGCCCCATAGCCTGGGGGCATGTATGCAGCCCAGGTAACGTCTCAAAATCCCAAGGACCCGCTGACGGGCCTGACCATCACCCAAGACGCGCCCCAGCGCGCCGGAAACATTCCGGATAATTGGGTGCGGGTTGCCGTCCAAAATGCCAGCCTGAACCACCATGACCTGTGGAGCCTGCGCGGCGTGGGGTTGCCCGCGGACCGGCTCCCGATGACCCTGGGCACCGATGCGGCCGGAGTAACGGACGAAGGGGAGGCGGTGATCGTCCACACGGTGATCAATGACCCCGGTTGGGTTGGCGATCAAACGCTGGACCCCCAGCGCACCCTCCTGAGCGAAAAGTATCCCGGCACGCTTGCGGACTACGTCTGGGTTCCGCCCCAAAATTTGGTGGCACGCCCGAAAGAACTTGAGGCCCCCGCCGCCGGCTGCCTCTCGACCGCGTACTTAACCGCCTACCGGATGCTTTTCAAAGTGGGGCAGCTCAGACCGGGGCAAGCGGTACTCATCCAAGGCGCGAGCGGGGGAGTCGCCACGGCCGCGACCATCTTGGGCCGCGCTGCGGGCTTAAGCGTATTCGTCACGAGCCGGTCGGAGGCAAAGCGCGAAAAAGCCATCGAACTGGGTGCCCACGACGCCTTCGAAACCGGAGCGCGCCTGCCGCACCAGGTTGATGCCGTGATCGAAACGGTGGGCGAAGCAACCTGGAAGCACTCGCTGCGGTCGGTAAAACCCGGCGGCAAAATCGTCGTCGCCGGCGCCACCACGGGCCAAAGCCCCGATCCGGAACTCAATCGCGTATTTTTCCGCTCACTTCGCCTCTTGGGCACCACAATGGGAACGCGCACCGAGTTAGAAGAACTCGTGGACTTCCTCATCATAACCGGCGTGCGCCCGGCTATTGACTCCATTTGGAATAAAGACGAGGCACCGCAGGCGCTTTCGTACCTGGCCGGCGGGGACGCGTTTGGGAAAGTCGTACTCGGCTTTTAAACGCTACTGATTTAGGACGGCGTCTCTTGCCCCAGCCACTCATGCCACCCGGAGTGGAGCACCAGCCAGGCCAGGAGCCCGTAGCCGGCTTGGCCGGGTAGAAACGCTGGATTAGATGCGGTGTCGGCGTTCCACTGCTCATGGGGTTGGAGCGGGGTGAAAGTGTCAACGAAGGGAACGCGGCGGCGGCCAGCCACATCCTCGAATGCGGCAGACAGTTCCGAAATTTGCGCCGCATCATCGGGATTGGCCGGTGGGGGACCCACCACGCAGGTGGGAATGCGCCGCGCCTGGGCGGCGTCCAAAATATTCGCCAGGTTCAGCCGCGAGCGCGCCAGTGACAAATCTGCCGCCACATCGGCCGAACCCAGCGCAATGACCAGGCGATTGTCCGCCTCCGGCAGCCAGCGGCGATCCACTTCGGCCTCCCACCGGCCAAACAGGCCCGAGGTGGTCTCCGAAGGGACCGCCAACTGATAGAACTCCGGGCGCGGCTCCGCGGTACGGGCCGCGACGCGTCCCACCCAGCCCAATCCTCGTGGATCACCAACTCCGGCAACAAGTTCGTCGCCAATCACACAAATGCGAGGTAGGGGGTGGCTAGACACTGGGCTCCTTAGTTCGGGAATACGCGGTTTAGAAGTTCCGCCTGTTCAATTTGGTGTGCCTTGACCGTACCGGTTGCAGTAGAGGCTGAAGCGGGGCGGGAAATCAAACCGATCTCGCGTCCCAGCTCCGGCGCCAGATTTACCGTGATAAACGGCCACGCGCCCTGGTTTTCCGGTTCATCTTGCACCCAAATTAGTTCCGCATCACCGTATGGCTTTAAGACCTCAGCGATCTTCTCAGTTTCCAGCGGGTAAAGCTGTTCCAGGCGCACAATGGCCGTGGTCTCGTCCTTATCTGCTTCCCGCCGAGCCATTAGCTCCCAATAGACCTTGCCCGAGCACAGCAGCACGCGCTTGGCCTGTTGCGGGGGCACTGCCGAGTCGGTAATTACCTCTTCGAACGTGCCGCTGGTGAAGTCCTCGACGGCCGAAGCTGCCGCCCGCAGGCGCAGCATCCACTTCGGAGTCAGCACCACCAGCGGAACCCGGGGTCGGGCATAGGCTTGACGCCGCAACAGGTGGAAATAAGAGGCCGGAGTGGAGGGCTGGGCAACAATCATGTTGTTCTCAGCGCACATCTGTAAGAACCGCTCCGGGCGGGCGGAGGAGTGGTCCGGCCCCTGGCCCTCATATCCGTGCGGTAACAGCAGCACAACCGAAGAGCGCTGGCCCCACTTTTGCTCCGCTGAGGAGACGAACTCATCAATGATTGTCTGGGCGCCATTGACGAAGTCCCCAAACTGGGCCTCCCACAACACCAGCGCGTCGGGGCGTTCGACCGAATAGCCGTATTCGAAGCCCTGGGCGGCGTATTCGCTCAGGGAGGAGTCATAGGCCCAGAACTTGGCCTGATCTGAAGACAGGTACAGCAGGGGAGTCCACTCAGCCCCGGTGCGCAGGTCGTGCAGCACCGAGTGGCGCTGTACGAATGTGCCGCGGCGCGAGTCCTGACCAGCCAGTCGAACCGGCGTGCCCTCCAGCAGCAGCGAACCGAAGGCGAGCAACTCACCAAAGGCCCAGTCAATACCGCCGTTTCGAGCCATTTCAGCCCGGCGCTTGAGCATCGGCTCGAGTTTGGAATGCACGTTAAAGCCCGCCGGTGGTTTGACGTGGGCTTCGCCAATGCGCTCAATGACGCTGCGATCAACAGCGGTGGTCCACCCGACCATCGTGCCGGCGTCCTCCCGCTGCGATTCGGGGGGCTCGAGACCAGCGATGGCCTCCGGGTCGGTATCGGCATCTGAAGACGTTTCACGCGTTTCGGTAAACACGCGCTCAAGTTGCTGCTGATAATCCCGCAGCGCCTGCTCGGCCTCTTCAACTGTGATATCGCCGCGACCAATTAGGGCCTCGGTGTATAGCTTGCGGGTGGAGCGCTTCGATTCGATCAGGCTGTACATCAGCGGCTGCGTCATCGAGGGGTCATCACCCTCGTTGTGGCCGCGGCGCCGGTAGCAGACCATGTCAATGACGACGTCCTTGTTAAAGCGCTCGCGGTACTCGAACGCCAGCTTGGCAACCGCGACGCACGCCTCGGGGTCATCCCCATTTACGTGGAAGACGGGCATTTGATAGCCCAGGGCCACGTCAGTGGCGTACATCGATGAGCGCGAGGCCGAGGGGCCGGTGGTAAAACCGACCTGGTTGTTCACGACCACGTGCACCGTGCCGCCGGTGCGGTAGCCGCGCAACTGCGACAGGTTCAGCGTCTCAGTGACAACGCCCTGACCCGCGAAGGCCGCATCCCCGTGGACCAGTACGGGAAGGACGGAGAACCCGCCCTCACCCAGGTCAATGCGGTCCTGCTTGGCACGTGTAATTCCCTCCAGCACGGAATTGACGGCTTCCAAGTGCGAGGGGTTAGCCGCCATGTAAACCTTAGTTTCGGCGCCCGACTGCGCGGTATAGGTACCCTCAGTTCCCAGGTGGTACTTCACATCGCCCGAGCCTTGCACGGAACGCGGATCTTGGTTGCCCTCAAATTCGCGGAAAATTTGGCTATAAGACTTCCCGGCCAGGTTCGCCAGCACGTTGAGCCGCCCGCGGTGGGCCATGCCGATGGTCACTTCGTCCAGCCCGTTTTCGGCCGCACCAGTAAGGACGGCGTCGAGTAACGGAATGAGCGACTCCCCACCTTCGAGGCTGAATCGCTTTTGGCCCACATACTTAGTTTGCAGGAACGTTTCGAAGGCTTCGGCGGCATTTAGGCGGCGCAGGATGCGCAGTTGCTCATCGCGCTCCGGTTTTTGCCAGCCGCTCTCCAGCCGTTCTTGGAGCCAGCGGCGCTGTTCCGGATCGGAAATGTGCATATATTCCACGCCGATAGTGCGGCAGTAAGAATCGCGCAAACGCCCCAAAATATCGCGCAGCAGCATTGTGGGTTGGCCGCCGAACCCGCCCGTGGGGAATTCCCGGTCCAAATCCCACAGGTTGAGCCCGTAGGTTTGCACATCCAAATCGGGGTGGCCGCGCTGCATGTAGGTGAGCGGATCGACATCGGCCATGAGGTGACCGCGGGTGCGGTAGGCGTGA